>JAABQE010000289.1 GCA_011391655.1 Hydrogenophilales bacterium | reverse complement strand
ACCTACCTGATCCTGTTTGTGGGCACCATCATGCGCCGCAAGCAGCCGCACATCTATGTCGCCAACTGGTTCTACCTGTCCTTTATTCTCGCCACCGCGCTGCTGCACACCTTTAACAACCTGGCGGTGCCCGTCGATCTGTTTTCGATGAAGTCCTACAGCCTGTTCTCCGGGGTGCAGGACGCGATGACGCAATGGTGGTACGGCCATAACGCGGTTGGATTTTTCCTCACCGCAGCCTTCCTCGGCATGATGTACTACTTCGTGCCGAAGCAGGCTGGCCGTCCGATTTACTCGTATCGTCTGTCGATTGTCCACTTCTGGGCGCTGGGTTTCATGTACATGTGGGTGGGCGCACACCACCTGCACTGGACTGCGCTGCCGGACTGGACCTCGTCGCTGGCTGCTGCATTCTCGATCCTGCTGCTGATGCCTTCATGGGGCGGCATGATCAACGGCATCATGACCCTGTCCGGTGCGTGGGACAAAATGCGTACCGATCCGGTGATGCGCTTCATGATCGTTGCGCTGTCGTTCTACGGCATGTCGACTTTTGAAGGCCCGATGATGTCGCTGAAAGAAGTCAATGCGCTGTCGCACTACACCGACTGGACCGTCGGTCACGTGCACTCGGGTGCGTTGGGCTGGGTGGCGATGATTTCCTTCGGCTCGCTGTATCACATGATTCCGAAGCTGTGGGACACCAAGATGTTTAGCCAGAAACTGGTGGAATGGCACTTCTGGCTGGCGACCATTGGCATCGTGCTGTACATCGTCGCCATGTGGATTTCCGGCATTACCCAGGGTTTGATGTGGCGTTCGTTTGATGAATTCGGCAACCTGCAATACTCGTTTGCCGAGTCGGTTGTCGCCATGATGCCGTTCTATGCCATGCGTGCAATCGGCGGCATGTTCTTCCTGACCGGTGCGGTGCTGATGACGTTCAACATGTTCATGACCATCCGTCAGAGCAAGAACGAGAATGCCGTGCTGGAAGCCAAGTTGGCCGCAAAATTGGCCCGTGCCTGATTCAGGGAAATACATAATGAACTTCAACTTCAAACATGAATGGATTGAAACCAACATCGGCCTGATGGCCGTGTTGACCATGCTGGCCATCAGCGTCGGCGGGTTGGTGGAAATTGCGCCCTTGTTCTTTATCGACAAAACCATTGAAAAGGTCGATGGCGTGCGTCCTTACACCCCGTTGGAGCAGCGTGGCCGTGACATCTATGTCCGTGAGGGGTGCTACACCTGCCATTCGCAGATGATTCGCCCGTTCCGCGACGAGAAACTGCGTTATGGCCATTACTCGCTGGCAGCGGAATCGCAATACGATCACCCCTTCCAGTGGGGCTCCAAGCGTACCGGGCCTGACTTGGCGCGGGTGGGGGGCAAGTATTCGAACGAATGGCAAGTTCAGCATCTGGTCGCACCGCGTTCCATGGTGCCCGAGTCGGTGATGCCAAATTACCCCTGGCTGCTTTCCACGCCGCTGGACACCTCCGACATGGCAGCGCGCATGAAAGCCTTGCGCAAAGTGGGCGTGCCCTATTCGCTGACGCAGGCCGAATATGACGCCAACGTGGTCAAGTTCGGTGAGACGGTCGCGCCGCAGTTGCATATTCCCGATGCGCAGAAGAATCTGCTGCAGCAGGCCAACTTCGGTAATTACGATGGCGACCGCTCCGGCATTTCCGAGATGGATGCGCTGGTGGCCTACTTGCAGGTTCTGGGCACCATGGTCGATTTCAGCAAATACAGCGACGATGCATTCGTTAATGACCGCTGATCGAAACAGGCTGGAGGGCTGACCATGGAATGGTTGATGTGGTTTTCGAAACCCGAAAACACCAAGCCTCTGGCGCTGATTATTTTTTTCGTCACCTTTGTCGGCATCGTGTTCTATGTATACGGCAGCAAGAAACGCAGCAAGCGGCTGGAAACCTACCGCAACATACCGTTTCTGGACGAGCAGCAGGGTGAGAATCTAGGCGATCAAAAAGACACGAAGGACAAGCAATGAGCGAGCAAAAACTACAATCCCAAACCGTGCAAACCACCGGCCACGCCTGGGATGGTGACCTGCAGGAATACAACAACCCATTGCCGGTGTGGTGGGTCTACACGTTCTACGCCACGTTTGTTTTTGCCATTGTCTACTGGATTATTTATCCCTCGTGGCCGATGGGTAAAGGCTGGATTGGCGGCTTGTCGGATATCACCTACGTCAACAGCGCAGGTGAGACCAAGACCCATAGCTGGAATACCCGTGCGCTGTATCTGGAAGACATGAACAAGGCGGCGATTGCGCAAAAGCCTTATTTCGACAAAATTGCGTCGATGTCGTATGAGCAGATTGCGCGTGATCCGGAGATGAGCGCCTTTATTTTGTCCTCGGGCAAGGCGCTGTTTGCGGATAATTGTGCAGCCTGTCACCAGTCTGGCGGGCAGGGGCTCGTGGGTTTCTTCCCCAATCTGACCGATGACGACTGGCTGTATGGCGGATCATTCGACACGATTCACGAAACGCTGGTTGGCGGACGTCGCGGCTATATGCCGACTTACAGCGAAGTGCTGTCGGGTGGGCAGATTGATCAACTGTCCAATTATGTGGCCAGTCTTTCAGGTCTCACGCATGACGCAGGCATGGCTAAAGCCGGTGATATCTTGTTCCACAGCGACACCGCCGCGTGCTATTACTGCCATGGCGTGGATGCGAAAGGCCGCAAGGAGACCGGCGCGCCCAACCTGACCGACGGCATCTGGCTGTGGGCTGGCGTGGCGGCAGCCCCTTCCAGCGAAGGCAAGGTCGCGGCGATCCGCACCATCATCGCCAATGGTCTGAGCAAGGGCGTGATGCCGGCATGGGGTGGACGTCTGTCGCCGGAACAAATCAAGGTGCTGACGGTCTATGTCCATGATTTGGGCGGTGGGGTCTAAGCCTGCCAAGCTGACTTAAGCAAAAGCCCCCGTTCTCGGGGGCTTTTGCTTCCCACTTATCCAGTGACCACATCATGCAAACAGGTTTAGAAGACCAGCTCGGACTCTACCAAAAACGGATTCCCATTTTCACCCGTTCGGTGAAGGGGCGTTTTCGACGATTTAAAACGTCCGTGCTGGTATTGGCCTATGCGATTTATTTCCTGCTGCCGTGGCTGCCGTGGTCGCGGCCGGACGCTCCCGCGCAGGCGGTTTTGTTCGATGTATTGGGTCGCCGATTTCTGATTTTCGGGCTGACGGTTTATCCGCAGGATGTTATCTGGCTGGCGTTGCTGCTGTTTATTGCCGCCATTCTGCTGTTCTTCGTGACCGGTCTGGTCGGCCGCGCGTTTTGCGGCTATTTCTGCTTCCAGACGTTGTGGACCGACTTCTTTATCTGGATCGAATACAAGATACAGGGCGAGCGTCCGGCGCGGGTGCGCCTGTTTCGGCAGCCATGGAATCGTGAAAAGCTGCTCAAGATCGGCGGCACCCATGCAGCCTGGATGCTGTTTTCATTCTGGACCGGCATGACGTTTGCCGCCTATTTCGCCTATGCGCCGCAACTGGTGGTGGATTTCTTCACGGGCGAGGCCGCTGCCGCAGCCTACATCACCGTTAGCATCCTCACGCTGTCGACCTATGCCGCGGCCGGGTTGATGCGCGAGCAGATTTGCACCTATGTTTGCCCGTATGGCCGATTCCAGAGCGTGATGTACGAAGCCGAAACGCTCGCTGTACATTACGACGCAGCGCGCGGCGAAGCCGCACTTGGGCGGGCAAGTGTGCGTGCAGGGCGTGGCATTGTGGTCGAGCGCCGTGCCCGCGAGCGTGTCGAAGCAACGGTGGAGGATGAACGCCGACGCGTGAGCCGCACCTCGGGTGAGCGCGCGCTGGCTGACCGGCATGCCCAGGGTTTGGGGGATTGCGTCGATTGCGGCCTGTGCGTGCAGGTGTGCCCGGTCGGCATCGACATCCGTGACGGCCTGCAATACAAGTGTATTTCGTGCGGTCTGTGCATTGATGCCTGCAACACCATCATGGATTCATTCGGTTTTCCGCGTGGCCTCATTCGCTACGATTCAGAGAAAAATCTGGCGTCACCTACGCCTGCCGCACCCAGGCTGCACTGGAAACGCCTGAAAATCATCGGCTATGGTGTGGCACTGGTGTTGATGAGCGCTTACCTGGTTTACAGCATTAGTACACGTGGCAGCTTTGATCGCGCAGTCAGCCAGGTTCGCCAGCCGCTGTATGTCGTGCTGTCGAGTGGCGATATCCGCAACCGCTATCAGGTCCGCATTACCAACAAGGCGGCACACGATCAAACCTACCGGATCACCGCGCGCGGCATTCCGGCTAGCGCACTGGATCTCGGCCATTTCCGTGAAATCACCATCAAGCCAGGCCATAGCGGCCTGGTGCAGGCCAGTGTGCGCTTGTCGCCTGCGCTGGCCGCACAAACCCGGCATTTCGAGATCGTGATTACACCAGTGGAACAGCCCGCAGAAGCACGCACTGAAGTGGTCCGCTTCGATACTCCAGGCCCGCGCACATGAATACCATGACCACCCTGTTCGGCGGATTGATTTCCGTGCTTGCGCTGTATGCCTTCGGGGGCCTGTTCCGAACCATGCCGCCGATGTTGCGCGCGGTGCTGGCGGGGGTGATTCCGCTGATGCTCTACTTTGTCCTCATCGTCGGCCGCTGGCCGGGGCTGGATGTCGTGGCCATACACATCTCGGTCTTTTTGGCGACCGCGCTGGTGCTGTTTGCCATGACGCAGTTCCGGCGGCGTGGCGGCGAACGCATGCATTGGGCGCCCAAACTGCTGATTGCTTTCTTTATCGGACTGGTTTTTCTCAATGCTGCGCTGCTGCACATTGCAACCAAAGGACTGCCCGAACCGATGGCGCGCTGGTGGCTGGGCAGTGATGGCGGCGCCGTCTACAGTGGATTTTCCGGGGTGGTTGCGCACGGCGAGGGGGCGGCCAAAGCCGTGTCGTCCGAGTTGAGCGAGGCGCATCGTGAGTCGCAGCTCGGTTGGCAGGTTGAAGTGTCCGGGCTGGACAGCCAGGGCGAAGTCAAGCCGATCCAGATTCGCATCAAGGATCGGACCGGTTTGCCTGTTGAACGGGTGGATGCGGAAATCCGCCTGCTGCGCCCTGGTGCGATCAAACCCACCTTGATCCTGCCGCTGAACGCAGGTGAGGCCGGCGTCTATATGGGCGTCCTGACGCTGCCTGCAGCAGGTCGCTGGCTGTTTGAAATGCGGTTGATGCAGGATGGCACACTGCATTACCGCAGCACGCAGGAACTGGCTACACCATGAACGGCATCATGGGCTTTCTCTTTCTGTTGTCCGGGCTCTTTGTGCTGCTGATTATCGTGGGCGTGTTCTGGTCGATCAAAAGCGGCCAGTTCGATGACATGGAAGGCCCGGCGGAACGCATTTTGATGGACGACGACGATCCCTTGTTGCCGACGCGCCGCTTGAGTAACAAAGAGTAGTCAATTAAAATTCGTTAACTTTGAATGGAGTACGCAGCATGAAACAACTTATGACGTTCCAGAATTTTCCGATGGTGCTGGTGGTGGGACTGATCGCCTGGGCTTGGATCAGTGTTCTTTCCGTGCTGGTGGCATCGTTTTTCTGATCCGCAACCGCTAAGCCCCAACAAAAACCCCCGCTACTTCGTTCGAAGTAGCGGGGGTTTTTGTTGGGGCAACAGGCTTAGGCCGGAATCACCGCCCGCATTTTTTGCAGTGCGCGTGCTTCGATCTGGCGGATTCGCTCAGCCGATACACCGTACTGCGCGGCCAGTTCATGCAGGGTGGCAGCTTCGCCCTCGGTCAGCCAGCGCGCCTTGATGATGTGGCGACTGCGGTCATCCAGATTTTCCAGCGCGGCAACCAGACCAGTGTGGCGCAAGCGTTCGGTTTGCTTGCGTTCGAGCAACTGCGCCGGGTTTTCGTCCGGACTCGCCAGATAAGCCAGCGGGCTATAGCCCTCTTCACCATCATCGAAGGTGGGGTCGATGGACACATCGTGCCCCGACATCCGCATTTCCATTTCCAGCACGTCCTTGCGGCTGACGTTGAGTTCGCGCGCCATGGCGTCGGCTTCCTGCAGCGTCATGCTGTTGAGCGACTGTTTCAGGCTGCGCAGGTTGAAGAACAGCTTGCGCTGCGACTTGGTGGTCGCCACTTTGACCAGACGCCAGTTCTTCAGCACGTATTCATGGATTTCAGCACGGATCCAGTGCAGCGCGAACGACACCAGACGCACACCGCGCTCAGGGTCGAACCGTTTGACCGCTTTCATCAGGCCGACGTTGCCTTCCTGGATGAGGTCGGCATGCGGCAAGCCATACCCCAGATAATGCCGGGCCACGCTCACTACCACGCGCAGATGCGACACCACCAGCTGACGCGCAGCGTCGACGTCTTCGTTATCGTGCCAGGCACGTGCCAGACGCTGCTCGTCCTCCAAGCTGAGCATGGGGTAGCGGTTAACCGTCTGGATATAGCTTTCCTGGCTGTACGCCGAAGGCACAGGTAAAGACATGGACTGATTCATGGTTTCGAGTTCCTCCTTAGGGGATGCATATTAGCACTCTCGTATAAAGAGTGCTAAATCGGCGCAGAGTTCCGTGCGCGTCCGCTTCAGTGGGAGGTTTCTATTTGCTGCAGCGTGCGCGTGACGGCGATCCAGGCGCCCAGCCAGCCCGTCAGCGTCGTGAGAGCCAGCACAACAGCGATTTCGATACTGGCAGGCGGCAGCAACTGGAAGGACGCCCCATACAGGCTGGACAGATGGGTGACCGGCGCGCGCAGCATACTGCCCGCCAGCGCCAGCACTGCGCCGGCAGCGAGGCCGCCCAGTAGCCCTTGCATCGCACCCAGATACAAAAACGGGCGGCGAATATAGCGGTTGGTTGCCCCGATCAGGCGGCTCACCTGAATTTCATCGCGGCGGGTCAATACCCGGGCGCGGATGGCGTTGCTCGAGATGGCCATCAGGGCGATGGCAAACAGGCCGGCCAGTAACCACACCCCGGTGCGTCCGATGACGAGTGCGGCTTGCAAGCGCTCGATCCACTGGCTATCGAGATGGGTGTCGGCGACGCCCGGCAGTTTGCCGAGTTCGCTGGCCAGGCGGGTGAGTGATTCGGGTGTGGCGGTATGCGGGCGGACCACCCAGGCGTCCGGCAGGGGGTTCTCGCTCAGGCCAGCGGTAATGTCGGTCAAATCCTGGGCTGAACTGAGCGCGGTGAGTGCCTGATCTTTCGGAATGTAGTGCGCCTGTGCGATATCGGCCTGTTTGAGGCGGGCTGCGATCAGGCCCTTTTGCGCTGGCGTGACATCGGCGACGAGAAACAGGCTGATTTCTGGTTGCGCGGGCAGATCGCCGGCCAGCCGGTTGAGATTGCCGAGGACAAGATACAGCGCGCTGGGCAGGCTGATCGCCACACCCATCGCCAGCGCAGTGAACAACGTGACCAGCGGGTATGACAGCAAGCGGCGCAACGCTGTAGTGAGCGCATGCTTCTGGTGACGCAGCCAATGCTTCATGCCGCGCTCTCCGTGATTTTTCCGTGGTCGAGATGCACGGTGCGGCCGCCCAGCGCGCTGATGGCACGGTCGTCGTGGGTGGCGATGACCAGCGTGGTGCCCACCTGATGGAAGTCGCGGAACATCGCCATGATGTCGGCGGCGTACCCAGCGTCAAGATTGCCGGTCGGTTCGTCGGCCAGCAGCAGTGCGGGACGACTCACCAGCGCGCGGGCGATACACAAACGCTGTTGCTCGCCGCCAGACAGGCTGACCGGATTGGATTTCTCGCGGTTCAGCAGGCCGACTTTGTCGATGACTGCACGCGCGCGCTTGAACGCTTCACGGCGGTCAAAGCCGGCGATATCGAGCGGGAGCACTACATTTTCGATGACATTGCGGTCGAACAGCAGCTTGTGATCCTGAAATACCAGGCCGATGTTGCGGCGCAGATAGGGCACCGCGCGCTGCGACAGGCGGCTGATATTCTGGCCGTTGACCGATACCACGCCGCTGGTGGGGCGCTCGATGGCCGCGATGAGTTTGAGCAGGGTGGATTTGCCCGCGCCGGAATGGCCGGTTAGGAACACCAGCTCGCCTTTTTCGATGGCGAGGTTGGCTCCCGACAGGGCTTCGTGGCCGCCGGGATAGCGTTTGGTGACCTGGCTGAAACTGATCATGCGGTAAATACCGCTTCGACAAATTCGCGTGCATCGAATGGGCGCAAGTCGTCCATTCCTTCGCCGACCCCTATGTAGCGAACCGGTATCGGTCGCGCCAGCGCAGAGCGCGCTTGCGCAATGGCCGCGATGGCGCCACCCTTGGCGGTGCCATCGAGCTTGGTGAGCACGAGGCCGGTTACGCCGAGCGCATCGTCGAACGACTTGACCTGCGTCACGGCGTTTTGCCCGGTGTTGGCGTCGAGCACCAGCAGCACTTCGTGCGGTGCGCCCGGCGCGGTTTTTTCGATCACGCGCTTGACCTTCTTGATCTCTTCCATCAAATGCAGCTGGGTCGGCAGGCGCCCGGCGGTGTCGGCCAGCACCACGTCGATGTTGCGTGCGCGTGCGGCCTGGATGGCGTCGAAAATCACCGCAGCGGAATCGCCCTTGTCCTGGCTGATCACGGTGACGTTGTTGCGCTCGCCCCAGACCTGCAACTGCTCGCGCGCGGCGGCGCGGAAGGTGTCACCCGCTGCCAGCAGAACCGACAAACCCTGCGATTGATACAGCTTGGCAAGCTTGCCGATGGTCGTGGTTTTGCCCGCGCCATTGACGCCGGCCAGCATCAGGATGAATGGTTTTTGCGGCGTGATGTCGAGTGGCGCCTGCAGCGGGGTCAGCAGGTCGATCAGCGCCTGCTTGAGCGCAGCCTGCAAGTCGGACGCTTCGGTCAGGCCTTCGCGCCGCACCTTTTTTTGCAGGGTGTCGAGCAAGACCTGGGTCGCATCCACGCCAATATCCGCCGTGATGAGGATGGTTTCGAGTTCCTCGAACAGTTCAGCGTCGATCTTGCGCCCGACGCCGAACAGGCTGGAGAGCTGGCCGCCCAGCCGGTCGCGAGTTTTGGTCAGCCCCTGCTTGAGGCGTTGCGCCCAGCCCGGGCGGCTGGGCGCAGCGGCGGGCTCGACCGCTGGCGCGCTGGCAATAGCAGGGGGCGCAAGCTGTTCGGGCGCGACCGGTTCAACATCGGTCGCTTCCGGCGCAGGGGCGGGCTTGGATTTTTTGAAGAAACTAAACACGGATAAAGGCAGTCAGCATGGCTGTTTGACGAACGCCTTAATCTTATCATTCGGGCGCGGCTTATCATTCGGCTTATTCTATTTGAGGTGAAAACATGCGAAGCATGTGGAAAATCGTGTTGGCGCTCGCAGTCGGCAGCGCGCAGGCAGCCGTGACGGATGTCACGCTGGACAATGGGATGCGGGTGATCGTGCAGGAAGACCATCGCGCGCCGGTGATGGTGTCGCAGGTGTGGTATCGCGCCGGCTCGATGGACGAATTCAATGGCACCACCGGCGTGGCGCATGTGCTTGAACACATGATGTTCAAAGGCACCCAGACCGTGCCGCCGGGCGAGTTCTCGAAAAAGATCGCAGCGGCGGGCGGGCGCGAGAACGCGTTTACCAGCCGCGACCACACCGCCTATTTCCAGCAGATGCAGAAAGACCGGCTGGAACTGTCGATGCAGCTGGAAGCCGACCGCATGGCGAATCTGGTGATCAGCGACGAGTTGTTCGCCAAGGAAATCCAGGTAGTGATGGAAGAACGGCGGCTGCGCACCGACGACCAGGCGCAATCGGTGGTGTACGAGCGCCTGATGTCGACTGCGTATCAGACGCATCCCTACCGCCGCCCCATCATCGGCTGGATGGACGATTTGCAGAATATGACCGGGCAGGATGCGCGCGACTGGTATGCGCGCTGGTACGCGCCGAACAACGCCACGCTGGTGGTGGCGGGCGATGTGCAGGCCGACGCGGTGATTGCATTGGCCAAACAGTATTTCGGTGGCTTGCCGGCGCGTGCGTTACCGGCGCGCAAGCCGCAGGACGAGCCCGCGCAGGTGGGCAGCAAGCGCATTGTGGTCAAGGCGCCGGCGCAATTGCCCTACCTGCTGATGGCCTGGCATGCCCCGACCCTGAAAGACTGGCAGAAAGACACCACGCCGTATGCACTGCAAATACTGGCCGGCGTGCTGAGCGGAAATGATTCGGCGCGGCTGCAAAAATCGCTGGTCAAAACGCAGCAGGTCGCGGTGAACGCGAGCGCAGGCTACGACGCGGTTGCACGCGGGCCGGGCATGTTCATGATCGACGCGACGCCGGCGCAGGGCAAATCGGTCGCCAGGCTGGAACAGGCCATTCGTGGCGAAATCGGACGTATCCAGCGTGAAGGCATCAGCGCGGCCGAGCTTGCGCGGGTCAAGGCGCAAGTCATTGCGGCTGATGTCTACCAGCGCGATTCGCTGTTCTATCAGGCGATGCAACTGGGCGAATACGCCATCGCTGGCCTGCCCCCCGAGGCGCTGGCGCGGCGGGTCGACAAATTGCGTGCGGTGACCGCCCAGGACGTGCAGGCAGCCGCGCAGCAATGGCTGAAAGACGATCAGCTGAGCGTGGCCGAACTCGAGCCACAAGATTTGAAACCGCAGGCGCGCCGCGCGGCGGTGCCGGGAGTGCGTCATGTCAATTAAACGGTTTGTGTGCGCCTTGGCGCTGAGCCTGCCGCTGTCTGCGCACGCTGCGCTCGCCATCCAGAACTGGCAAACGCCGCAGGGCGCACGGGTCTATTTCGTCGAAAGCCATGAGCTGCCGATGCTGGATATTTCGGTGGATTTCCCGGGCGGCAGTGCGCGCGACCCGACCAACAAGCCCGGCCTGGCTCAATTGACGCACGGCTTGCTCGATCAGGGCGCGGGCGGGCTGACCGATACCGAGATTGCGCACCGTCTGGCCGATGTCGGCGCGGTGTTAGGCGGCGCGTTTGACCGCGACCGTGCGGGCGTCACCTTGCGCACGTTGTCTTCTTCCGCCGAAAAAACCGCTGCGCTGGAGGTGCTGGCGCGGGTGCTGCAACAGCCCGAATTTCCGCAGGCCGTCATCAAGCGCGAAAAACAACGCCTGATTTCGGGCATCCGGGAAGCCGAGGCCGACCCCGGAACGGTGGCCGACAAGGCGTTCTATCGCGTCCTGTATGGCACGCATCCGTACGCGCACGACGAGTCGGGCGAACCCGCCGCGATCGAAACACTTACGCGCGGCGACCTGCAGGCGTTTTATCGTGCACATTACAGTGCGCCAAATGCAGTGATTGCCCTGATGGGCGACATCAGCCGCGCCGAAGCCGAGGCCATCGCTACGCGTCTGGCGGCGGGCCTGTCGAAGGCGGCGCGCGTAGCCGCGCTGCCGAAGCCTGTTCCGGCGCCGGTTTCCGACACCCACATTGCCCATCCGTCCACGCAAAGCCATGTGCTGGTGGGCGCGCAGGGCATGTCACGCAGCGATCCCGATTTCTTTGCGCTGTTTGTCGGCAACTATGTGCTGGGCGGCGGTGGCTTCGATTCGCGGCTGATGAAAGAAGTGCGCGACAAACGCGGCTATGCCTACAGCGCCTACAGTTATTTCATCCCCATGCAGGAAGCCGGGCCGTTCCAGCTCGGCTTGCAGACCAAGCTTGAGCAGACGGACGACGCGCTCAAGGTGGCCAGGGACACGCTGCGGCAGTTCATTGCCGACGGACCCAGCGAAGCCGAGCTTGTGCAGGCCAAGTCCAACCTGACCGGCGGCTTTCCCCTGCGCATCGACAGCAACAGGAAAATCCTCGACTACCTGTCGGTGATCGGCTTTTACAACTTGCCGCTGGATTACCTGGATACCTGGGTCGACAAGGTCAATGCGGTGGACGTGGCAGCGGTGAAGCAGGCGTTCGCCCGCCGGCTGGATGCCGATAAGCTGGTGACCGTGGTAGTGGGGGCCGAAGGTGCTCGCTAAACGCGCCGCGCCGCAGCGGGCGCATGGGGTCGCCAACCGGGTGCGCATCATCGGCGGGCAATACCGCCGCCGTTTGCTGGATTTTCCCGACGCCGACGGGTTGCGTCCCACCCCCGACCGCGTGCGCGAGACCCTGTTCAACTGGCTGGGGCAGGATTTGCCCGGCTGGACCTGCCTGGATCTGTTTGCGGGCAGCGGCGCGCTGGGGTTCGAGGCGGCCTCGCGTGGCGCGGCGCGCGTCGTCATGATCGAGCGCGACGCCAAAGCCTGTCGCGCCCTGGAAACCAACCGAGCCATGCTTGGGGCCAGCCAGCTCGACATTCTGCGCGTCGATGCGTTGGCCTGGCTGGCAAACAATCGCGAAACCTTTGACTTGATCTTTGTTGATCCCCCCTTCGACAGCGGGCTGGCCACATCCGTGTTGACCGAGCTGAGCATCCACCTGAAATCCGGTGGCCAGGCCTACATCGAACAAGCCATGCCTGTGGTCGCGCCGCCTGGGCTTATCATCCAACGCAGCGGGCGCGCAGGGCGTTCGCATTTTGCGCTGTTGATCAAGGAATAACGATGCTGACTGCTGTCTACCCCGGCACTTTCGACCCCATTACGCGTGGTCACGAAGATTTGGTGCGGCGCGCGGTGCGCCTGTTTGATCACGTGGTGGTGGCCGTGGCCGAATCGCGCAACAAGCGGCCTTTCTTCGACATGGACGAACGTGTGGCGATGGCGCGCGAAGTGCTGGCCGACGTGCCAAAGGTGCGGGTGGAGGGGTTTTCCGGCCTGTTGATCGATTTTGTGGCCGAGCAGGGGGCGATTGCCGTGCTGCGGGGCTTGCGGGCCGCGTCCGACTTCGAATACGAATTCCAGCTGGCGGGGATGAACCGCAACCTCAAACCCGACATCGAAACCCTGTTTTTGACCCCTTCGGATCAATACATGTTCATTTCTGCCAGCATGATCCGCGAAATCGCGCAGTTGGGCGGCGACGTCGCGCCCTTTGTCCACCCATTGGTGGCAAAGCGATTAAGTGAGAAAATTAGTGGAAACTGATATGACCCGGAGAATCCCATGTCGATGATGATCACAGACGAATGCATCAATTGCGATGTCTGCCTGCCTGAATGCCCCAACGACGCCATCTCCCAAGGCGATGAGATTTACATCATCGACCCCAACAAGTGCACCGAGTGTGTTGGCCACTTTGATACACCGCAGTGTGTGGAGGTGTGCCCGGTCGACTGCATTCCGCTGAACCCGGATTATTCTGAAACCAAGGATCAGCTACAGGCTAAGTTTTTGCGCCTGACCGCCGGTAAATAAAGACCAGGCCAGGTAAAACCCAGGCCAGGCAAAACTCCAGGCAGCCTCAGGCTGTTTTAGCTAGTCGCACCCCACGCAGGTCATCGGACAGCGCATCGGCAATACGTGTGTTGATGCGCGCCAGATTGTCCAGTTGGTCGCGCACAGTGCCGATGGTTGCTTCAAGCTCGGCAATCCGGTCATCCAGCGTTTCGGTCGCGGCATGAATGCGGCTGACGCTTTCGAGACGGCGTTTCAGCTGGGTTTTATGTTCGCGGATCTGGGTTTCCATGGGTGAAATGGTTGCCTTGAGCCAGGCTTCCGCTTCACTGTTGGCCAGCTCGAACACTTGCACCACCTTGCTCGCCAGGGTTTCAAAGAAGCGGGTGGTCAACTGCCGCTGGCCTACCGTCAGCATGTTGAGCGTGGTATTGAAGCGCTCATCGAAAATCCGTTCCAGCCGGATCATTTCCTTGCGATATTTGCTCAGGCTGAAATCCGGCGGACTGACTGCGGCGAGGCCGTGTTCGTCGCTGAATTTCTGGTACATCGCATCCATCATGGCGCGAATTTCGTGGATAACCGCACTTGAGGCGTCCAGATTGGCGTCAACCCGGCGGAAGAAATGGCCCATTGCCCCGCGCAGGCCGGCGCTGAAATAGCTTTTGTCCATCGCCCGCCGCACCCGGCCAACTTCAGACTTCAATGCCGGCATCCCCAGGTGGCCACGCAACAGGCCAACCTGGGAGGCAAATACATTGCGCAGCGCATTGAACTGCTGCAAGCCCCGCTCAAATTGTTGCTTGTCTTCGTTGGCCTTGATCATCATGCCCTGGATCACGCCGCGATTCTTGCCGCGCAGCCCTTCCAGTTCGTCAACCTGATCCTGAATGGCGGCGAGCCGGGTTTCCAGCAACTCCGTGGTTTTAACCACGACATCTTCAACCGCAAGCTGTGACGACTCGCTGACCAAAGCCTGCTTGCACGGAATGAGTTCTAGTGTCAGCGCGGCTTCCAGTTCGGGCAGGCGGCTCTTCGTCAGCAGCGCGGCATCCCCGCGTACTTTGGCCACCAGGGCTTTCTGCGCCGACACCGGGTAAATCTGGTTTAGCGGCAGGTCGAGCAGCGCCGCGCTGCTGGCGGCCTGCTTGGCTATTTCGGCATCGATTTCAGCCTGGGTTTTGAGTTCGTCCCACAGCCCGTCAATCTTGTTGAGCACGACCAGGCGTGCGCGGCTGGCACCACCGATCGGCGCAATGTGATGGTGCCAGATTTCGATGTCGGATTTGGTCACGCCGGTGTCGGCCGCCAGCAGGAACAACACGGCATGGGCATTGGGCAGCATGCTGAGCGTGAGCTCCGGCTCGGTGCCGATGGCGTTCAGCCCCGGCGTATCGAGGATGACCAGCCCCTGTTTGAGCAGCGGATGCGGGAAATTGATCAGCGCATGCCGCCAGCGCGGAATCTCGATGTGTCCGTCATGCGCCAGATGGCGAGCGGTTTCTTCGTCTTCCGGATTGATCAGGCCGTACGCTTCGGCGGTGGCGGCATCGACGCGCAGGGTGTCGGCCAGCCGCATCAGCGCGGCGCTCATTTCATCGGCCGAATCGAGGTTGAGTGGAAACTCGGACCAGGCCGTTTCATCGTGCTTGAAATCGGCCAGGCTGCCGGGACGGGTCTTGGTTTCGATCGGCAACAGGCGCAGCGAGGGCACGCGGGTGGGCGTGTAATACAGTTCGGTGGGGCACATCGTGGTGCGCCCGGCGGATGACGGCAGCACGCGCTGCCGGTAATCCGAAAAGAAAATGGCGTTGATGAGCTCGGACTTGCCGCGCGAAAACTCGGCAACGAAGGCCACGTTCAGCGTGTCTTCCTGCAGGCGGCCGAGCAACTGGTTCAGCCGCGTCTCGGATTCGATGTCGCAGAGCGCCTGTGCGTTGAGCCAGTCACGCAACGCCTCGACGCGCACGTACACCGCATCGCGCCAACTGCTGTAGTGCTCGAATTCGTCTACCAGGGTGGTGGGGGTCATGGGGCCAATTTATCAGCTAGAGCAAGGATATTTAACGACCTGTTCATAACAAACTTGATTGCCGCAGGAGCGGCCATCAATGTTGGCAGCTCGGACAGTAAAAGCTGGCGCGCTGGCCCTGCACGATACGCCGGATTGGCGTGGTGCAGGTTTTGCACGGCAGGCCTGCGCGGTCGTACACCCGTGTTTGTAGTTGAAAATAACCGAGTTCGCCGCTGCTGTGAACGTAGTCACGCAGCGAGCTGCCGCCTGCGGCGATGGCCGCGGTCAGTACCTGCTTGATGGCCGCCACCAGCCGCGCACACGCGGGCCGGCTCAGCCGCCGTGCGGCGGTGGCGGGGCGGATGCCGGCGTGGAACAGCGATTCGGATGCATAAATGTTGCCGACGCCGACCACCACCTGGGCATCCATGATGACCTGCTTGATGGCCGCGCTGCGGCGCTGGCATTGCGCGTACAGATAGGCTGCGTCGAAATCCGGGGTGAGCGGTTCCGGTCCCAGATGCGCCAACAATGGGTGGCGGACCACGTCGTCCGTCCACAACACCGCGCCAAAGCGGCGCGGATCGCGCAGTCGCAGCGTGGTGCCATCGTCGAATTGCCAGTCGACGTGATCGTGCAGCGCAGCCGGTTCATCGGGCTCGGTAAAGCGCAGGCTGCCCGACATGCCCAGATGCACGATCTGGGTGGCCGCGCCAAAATCGAACAGCAGATATTTGCCACGCCGGGCGAGCCCTTGCAGCGTTTGTCCGGCCAGGTGCGCCTCCAGATCGTCCGGCACCGGCCAGCGCAGGCGCGGATTGCGCACCACGATGCGTGTGAGCGTGTGGCCTTGCAGGCGCGGTAACAGTCCCATACGGGTCGTTTCAACTTCGGGTAATTCGGGCATGGCGTGGGGTGGCCGGTTGGCGATCAGGGCAGTGTCCGTAAAATGCGCGGCACCATTTCAATGTTTCGCTCCCGCAAGCGGGAACCGAATCGATACACTGTGA
>JAABQE010000288.1 GCA_011391655.1 Hydrogenophilales bacterium | reverse complement strand
CTTCGGACCGGTCGTCAAACCGGCGGCGTGCTTTTTGCCTTCCGCATGCGCCCACGGCAAGGTGTCCTTCACCCACAGCAGCGTCAGCAGGCCGGCCAGCCCCACCACCACCAGACCGAACAGCATCAGCCCTTCACGCGGGCCGTAGGCGGTGGCGAGATAGCCGGTGATGATGCCCGCCACCGCGACGCCAAAATAGCCGGCGAACTCGTTGAGGCCGATGGTCAGCCCACGCTGTTCGGAAGTGGTGAGGTCGAGCTTGGAGGTCTGCGTCATCGACCAGGTCAGACCCTGGTTAATCCCCAGCAGCACCGTCGCCGCCACGATCCAGCTCCAGCTCGGCGCGTACAGGATCATGAAGGGAATCGGCACCGCGGCCAGCCAGCCGATGAACAGCACCTTCTTGCGCCCCAGGCGCTCGGACAGCCGCCCGGCGACGAAGTTGAGCGTGCCCTTGACGAAGCCGAAGGCGGTGACAAAAGCCATCAGCATCATGAACGAGCCCTTGGCCACGCCGAACTCGGATTCGGCCAGCGCCGGCACCACGGTGCGGAACATGCCGATGGTGAGTCCGACGAAAAACACCTGCACCACAAGATGCGCGAACTGCGCGAGGTTGACGCGGATGCCGAACTGGAAATCCGGCAAGCCGGTACGGGTTGTGGTCATTACAGTTGCACTCCAAATTTACGTAAAACGGGTAACAGCGCCAGATACCCCCCCACCGTCAGCCCTGCTGAAATGGCCAGCCCGAGCCAGAAGTCCACGCCGTGCCGCAGCAGAAAAGCGAACGCGACGAACAGCAGCAGCGAGGGGATCACCAGCCAGAAAATCTGCCCGGACAAATCGGCGACGGCAGCGTTGCTCGATCCTTCCAGATGCATCCAGATAAAGGCCAGCACGGAAATCAGCGGCAAGGACGCCACCAGCGCGGCAAGGCCCGGCAGACGCTTGGCCAGTTCGGACACGGCCAAAATAATCAGCGCCGACACGACCAGCTTGATGGCGTAATAAAGCATGTTGGATTCAGCCCAGATTCGCCTGCACCATGCGATCCATATCAGCCGGACGCGGCGGAATGGTCTCGGTCAGCGCGGCGACAAAGCCCGCGCGATCCAGCGCCAGCATCGGATTCCAGCGTTTCTCGTAGCCGATAGTCGACGTCGGCTTGCCTGACATGCCCGCGCCGCACGCGCTGCCGGAAGTGTGGCCGGGATACAGCTCAACTTCGGCGGGCAGCGTCAGCAATTTCTGGTGCACGCTGTCGTAGATCTGCCCCGCCATTTCGGTCTCCTTGCCCGCCAGATCGGGACGTCCGGCGCTGCCGACAAACAGAGTGTCGCCGGTGAGCACGAACCACGGGGTTTCGGTGCGGCGCTTGTCGGTCACCAGCAGGCAGATCGAGTCGGGCGTGTGGCCGGGGGTGTGCAGCACATCGACCCAGACATTTCCGACCTCGATGCGCTGGCCATCCTTCAGCGACTCGAATGCATATTTCACGCGACTGGCATTGGATTCATGCAGGCAGTATTTCGCGCCGGTCAGTTCGGCCAGCTTGCGACCGCCGGAAAAGTGGTCGGCATGCACATGGGTATCGATGACGTGGGTGATCTTCACATCCTGTCTGGTGGCTTCGTCGATGAACCACTGCTCGTCGCCGAGCACCGGGTCGATGGCGACGCCGGCATGGCAGGAACCGCAGCCGAAGAAATAGGAAAGGGTGGCGTCTTTGGCCAGCAATTGACGGAAAAACATGGGAGTCTCCTGGATGTTTGTGTGAACGGAATGCGGTTTACGACTCGGCCAGCGGCAATCCCGCCGCCTGCCATTCGGGCGTGCCGTCGGCGATTTTTTGTGCGCGGTAGCCGTGTTCCTGCAGCAGCGCCACCGCCTCGGCGGACATCATGCAAAACGGGCCGCGGCAGTAGGCGACGATGTCGCGGTCGACGGGCAGTTCCTTGATACGCTGGCGGATTTCACCGAGCGGCATCGAGCGCGCAAACGGCAGGTGGCCGCTGGCGTATTCGCTGGAAGGCCGCACATCGATCACCACCACATCGCCCCGTCGCGCCTTGTCCATCAGCGAACGCCGTGTTTCGGCGTCGAGCTTTTCTGGCGCGGCAAAAATCTGGTCCATTGCCACCTTGAGTTCGACCAGGTGTTCTTCCGCCACCGTGCGCAGGTTGACCCACAGCGCGCTGACGTCTTCGCCCGACAGGCGATAGGCGATGAAACGCCCGTCGCGCTGCGCCTCGACCAGCCGCGCAGCCTTCAGCACCTTGAGGTGCGCGCTCGCCAGCTTGATATCGATACCCGCCTCGGCAGCCAGGGCGTCGACGGTTTTCTCGCCCTGCGCCAGAATCTCCAGCAGCTCCAGCCGTTTGGGGCTGGACACCGCCTTGCCGATGCGGGCGACCTCTTCGTAGAGCAGGTCTTTTGTTTTGCGTTTATCCATGTGACAAACATTCGCACGATTATTAGAATATTGCAACAGCCATGTCTATCAGGCAGCGCGAAGTCCAGCACCATGACAGCCTGGAAGGCGGCAGCAAATCGGTGGACGAGAAAAGGCACAGGCATCACTCCGGCACGTTGCAAAACAAATGGGGCACACGAATCGTGTGCCCCATTTATATATAGATGCAGAAGATCACTGACGCCGCGCAGAGATCGTCCCGCCGGTGTCCGTTTCCAGGATCAATGCGCCGTCCGAGCCAAACCGGAAACGCCGGACCTGGCTCAGCAACTGCATAAACCGGCTTTCCTGCTGCATCAATTCCGGCACGCAGGCCATCATGGTCATGGCGGTTTTCGACGACACGCTCAAACGTTCACCCGTCAGCGTATAGCTGCCGCTATAGCGATTGCACGATCCGCTGCCAGCCAGTTGCCCGTCCACGCCAAAGTTGAGCGTGGTGCGCGAACCATCGACGATGCCCGCTCCCGCAAGCTCATCGACCACCCATTCACGGCCCAGCAGCAAGTTGGCGGGGTCGCCGCCGCAGCCGCGCAGCTCAACTCCGTCCAGCACCACGGTGACGCGATTCGGATAAGGCATGCCGCTCATCGTGTCGACGCACAGGCGGTTGGCGATGGTGACCAGCAGGGTCGGGGTCACGGCATAACGCCGCGAGGTGGCCGTAGCCTCGGCGACGGGTGTCAACGCCTCGATTCGGACTGTGCCGTCGACGGTGGTGAACAGGGTGCGCGTGCCCATCTCGAGGTGCCAGCCGGGTTCATTGCCACCGGCACGGAATGCCACGGCCACCTGGTCGGCGCGGACGCACCCGGAATAGACCTGGCCTTTGAGCGTCAACCGGGCCCGCTCCCCTTTCGACCAGAACGTCGTCGTCGCATCATCGATCGCCACATATTGAACCCCTGAAGCCACCTCCACCTGGCGCAGGTTGTAATGCGTGTCGCCCACTGTCAGACGCAGCTTGTCGCCTATCTGTTCAGTGTCGACCACCTGATCGCCACAGCGCCAGACCAGCGCCTCCGGCTCGCCGCCCTGCACGGACTGCAGGTTGATCATGCCAAGATCAATCGTCGCTTGCTGCGGATCAACTGCCACCGCCGCGCTCACCCAGGTCACCTGCCCGGTCTGCTCGATTGCACCGCGCACGCTGTAGGGTTGTCCGCTTGCCAATGCGGCGCGATGGATTGACAGTTCAAACGGAATCGGCACCTGCTTGCCCGCCAGCGGAATCCGTTGTGCTGCAAGCGCCTCAACGGACGCAGCCTCGCGCAGTTCGACCACCGCGACGCTGTCGGGCGGCAAGGCAATCCGTTCGCGATAGGTCAACGCGCCCTTGATCGGCAGCACAGCCGACTGCGCGGCCGGCTTCACCGCGATATCACCCGCACAACCCGCCAGAAGGGCCGCTGCCCCGACAGACAAAACCGCCCACATTGCAGCACGCTGCATTTGGCCTTCCTCTTTGAAAAAAAACTTAAAAGAACACAGTGAACGCAAGACTCACGCCCCTCGATAAATGCAACCGCTATCGTGGGTTTCCATCACCTTGATTTGCGACAACCCCGGCAGCAGCGGTTTGATCTGCTGCCACAGCCACACGGCCAGGTTTTCGCTGGTGGGGTTATCGAGTCCGTCGATTTCGTTGAGGTAACGATGGTCGAGCGCGGCGTGAACCGGATGCCAGGCAGCTTCAATCGCGGCAAAATCAAGCACCCAGCCCAGCGTGGGATCGATCCCGCCGCTGACGGTCAGCTCGACCTCAAACGAATGGCCATGCAGGCGCGAACACGGATGGGAGGCGGGCAAGGCGGGCAAACGGCGCGCGCATTGCAGATGAAAAATTCGAAAGATGTCCATGCGCCATTCTCGCGCAAGTCACGGATGCTGGCTATGCAGCGGCGCGGCGACTATCGGTCTGCCATCGCAGCAGATACACTTCGACTCACCCTGCTTTCTCCGGAATCATCATGCTGGTTCAACGCGTGTCACTTGCAGCGTTCCTGTTGTTCTTCCTCACCGCCTGCTCGCAAGACAACGGCACCGCGCTCAGTGCGCCCGATGCCTATGCAAGGAGCCAGGCCGGCACGCTCACGCTGATCGATGTTCGCCATGCGGATGAATGGCGACGGACCGGCGTGGCCAAAGGCGCGCTCCACATCGACATGACCAACACGCAAGGCGAAGCTGGCTTCGTCCGGCAGGTGACAGCCGAAATAGGCAGCGACAAGCACGCGCCAATCGGTCTGCTGAGCCTCGGTGGCAACCGCGCGACTAATGCGCAGACGGTGTTGCGCAAGGCCGGCTTCACCCAGGTTTATGTCATCAAGGAAGGCATGCATGGAAGCAGCGCCGGCCCCGGATGGATCGCGCGCGGACTGCCCATGGAACCCTGCCCGGGTTGCTAGGTCTTTTAACGGTCGCAGCCACGCCTGGTCGTGCAAAATGGCGTGGCGATAAACGGTCGCTAATTCATTTTTTTGTCGGAGTCTTCATGCTGATGCAACGCCTTTCCCTCGCGGCAACTGCCGCATTCATGCTGCTGTCAATCAACGCCTGCTCCCAGGACAGCGGCCCCACCCTCGCCGCACCCGACGCCTTTGCGCAAGCGCAGGCCGGCAAACTCACGCTGATCGACATCCGCCGCCCGGACGAATGGAAGCAGACGGGCGTGGCGAAGGACGCGCTGCAGATCAACATGGCGCAGGGCGATGCGGGCTTCGTGGCGCAGGTGGCGGCTGAGACGCGTGGCGACAAGAACGCGCCGATTGGCCTGATTTGCCGCACCGGCAACCGCACCACGCAGATGCAGCGCGTGTTGACGGAGGCGGGCTTCACGCAGGTTTACAACATCAAGGAAGGCATGGCCGGTAGCGGCGCGGGGCCGGGCTGGATCGCGCGCGGCTTGCCGCTGGAGGCATGCGAGCGCTGTTAAGGCCATAAAAAAACCTGCCTCCAACCCGCGAGACAGGTTTCAGCTCTGGCCGCAGACTCAGGCCGCGAGTTCCTTGGCCAGCGTGTTGCGGCGGCTGGTTTCGCTGCCGGTGAGAGCAAAACCCTGCATCCGGCCACGCTCATCCAGATGCAGCGCGCAGATACCGGTGTCGCCGCATTCCACCTGCCAGCCGCCCGTTGCCCCGATTTTCGGTGGCAGCACCGCCACCGGGTGCGCGGGGGTTTTCACCATCACCGGCATCGGCGGATACGCCACCGCAGTCGGCGTGCCGGTAAGCGTGGCGGCCAACGCGCGCGCCTGCACCATCAGCGGCTGCACGTAAGGCAGATTCAGCCCGTCGACTTCGGCGCAGTCGCCCATCGCATAGACATTCGCCGCACTGGTTTCGAGCAGGCTATTGGTCACGATGCCGCGCTTGACCGTAATGCCCGCCACCTGAGCGAGTTGCGTGCGCGGCTTGAGGCCGATGGCCGACAGCACCACATCTGCCGCGACGGTGTCGCCGTTATCCAGCGTCACCTGATAGCCGTCCGCCGCCCGCTCAATGCTTTTGCCGGTACGGCCAAAATGCCAGTTCACCCCGATCGCAGCCAGGCTGTCGGCCAACCGCAGTCCGGCTTCGACCGGCAGCAAGCGCTCCAGCGGCCAGTCGCCCAGATGCACCACATCCACCGCGAACCCGGCATGCGC
>JAABQE010000287.1 GCA_011391655.1 Hydrogenophilales bacterium | reverse complement strand
GGCCTGATCGGCCTGTTTCTGGGGCCGGTGCTGCTTGCGGTAGCCGTAGCCATCTGGCGTGAGTGGCTGGTGCACAAGCGTGTGGGCTAAGGTATCCTTGCGCCTCACTTGTCCGGGGGCGTCATGAATCCTGCCAAAAACCGCATATTCTCCCATTTGGCACTCAACGCATTGGGCATGTTCGAGGCGATCGGCCTCGTCGTGATCACGCTGGCTACGCTGGTGGCAGGGTCGATCGAAGTGATGACCATGGTCGGTGCCGGTACGGTCACGCTGGCCGATTTGCTGATGCTGTTCCTGTACCTGGAAATCCTCGCCATGGTCGGCGTGTACTTTCAGTCCGGCCAGCTGCCGGTGCGTTTTCCCATCTATATCGCCATCGTGGCGCTGGCGCGTTATCTGGTGCTGGACATGAAAAGCCTCGATGTCTGGCGCATGCTGGGCGTGACCGCTTCGATCCTGTTACTGACTTTTGCTGTGCTGGTGATCCGTTATGGTCATCTGCGCTTTCCCTATAAAGAAACCCCAGAAAACCGGGACACGCTGCCATGAATGCAAGCGTGGCCTGCCGCGTGGGGAATACACGCCAAAAGGCGTGTGCTCGCACATCCCGCGACGACGCGTGATGTTTTTCGCAGGACGTTTCCTGCTGCCTGCCAACCGGTCTTTCTCCCGCTGATGGAACTTACCCTGCCCTTATTGCAACTCGCCACCCAGGCGCTTGATCTGGTGCTGGACTTCAAACGTCCTGCCGATGCGGTGTTGTCTGCGTTTTTCCGCGAGCATAAAAAGCTCGGGTCGCACGACCGTGCGTTTGTTGCGGAAGCCGTGTTTGGCGTATTGCGACGTTATCGTTATCTCTCGGTGGTGGTGCCTGCGGCCAATCCGCGCACGCTAATCGTCGCCTGGCTGATCAAGGTGCGCGGCATGAGCGGCGCGACGCTTGAGCAATTTGCCAAACCCGAGCTGATTGCCCACATCCGCAATGCCAAAACAGACGATTTACCCCTGGAAGTGACGGCCGAGCTGCCTGAATGGGTGATCGAAAAACTGCAGCCGTCGATGAGCGACGACGACATCCTCGCGCTGGGACGCGCCTTGCAGCTGCCTGCACCGCTCGATGTGCGGGTGAACACGCATAAAGCCAACCGCGACAGCGTGCTGGCGCAGTTGCAGGCGGAAGGCTTTGCGGTCGAGCCGACGCCGTATTCGCCGTGGGGAATCCGTTTCAAGGAGAATCCGGCGATCAACCGCCATCCGCTGTTTATCAACGGCAGCCTCGAAGTGCAGGACGACGGCAGCCAGTTGCTGGCGTTGCTGCTGGGTGCGCGACGCGGCGAAATGGTGTGCGATTTTTGTGCCGGCGCCGGCGGCAAGACGCTCGCCATCGGCGCGATGATGGCGTCGACCGGGCGGCTGTATGCGTTTGACGTGGCGGAAAAACGCCTGGTCAACCTGAAGCCGCGCCTGGCGCGCTCGGGGCTGTCCAATGTGATGCCGCAGTTGATAGCGTCCGAGAATGACACCCGGGTCAAGCGGCTGGCGGGTAAGCTTGACCGCGTGCTGGTCGATGCGCCGTGCTCGGGGCTGGGCACGCTGCGCCGCAATCCCGATCTGAAATTCCGCCAGTCGCCTGAGAGCGTGGCAGAACTGACGCAGAAACAAACCGCCATCCTGCGCGCGGCAGCAAAACTGCTGAAACCGGGCGGACGTCTGGTGTATGCCACCTGCAGCCTGTTGCCGGACGAGAACGAAGCCATCGTCGAGACGCTGCTGGCGGAGGGCGGCTTCACGCTGCTGCCGGTGAATGAATTGCTGGCGCAGCAGCATATCGCGCTTGATACCGGGCCCATGCTGAAACTGTCGCCCGCGTTGCACGGCACCGATGGCTTTTTTGCCGCGGTAATGATCAAGGCAGCGGGGGTCAACCCAGCACCGGTCAAGACAGCGCCGGTCACAACCGACGCTTGAGTGGTTTTGTTGCGCGTGCGATGACCGCTGCATTTCATCCTGATACCTTAGGCACGCTGTACGGGCTGTTTCGCGCGCGCGTCGCGGCGATGCCGGGTCGGGTCGCCTACCGCCAGTTTGACGAAGCGGCGGGTACGTGGGCCACGTACACATGGGCGCAAGTCGCCGCCGAGGTGGCGCGCTGGCAGGCCGCGCTGGTGAACGAGGGGCTCGTGCCCGGCGACCGGGTGGCGGTGATGCTGAAAAACTGCGTCGAGTGGGTGATCTTCGATCAGGCCGCGCTCGGCTTGGGCCTGGTGACCGTGCCGCTGTATCTGGATGACCGCCCGGAAAACGCTGCTTACATCCTCGACCATGCCGATGCCAAGCTGCTGCTGGTCGAAGGTAAATTCCAGCACCATAAGCTCGCCGAGATCGCCGGTTCGGCGGTGCGTTTGCAGCGCATCGTCAGCCTGGTTGCGCCGCAAGGCGGGGTGGACGAAGGGGATCCGCATCTGGTTGTCGCGGCCGACTGGCTGGCAGCGGCTGCCGGCACCTCTGTCCCCGAACATCCGCTCAACGCCGATCAGCTGGCCAGCATTATCTATACCTCGGGCACGACCGGACGTCCCAAAGGCGTGATGCTGACGCACGCAAACATGCTGTGGAACGCATATTACGCGACGCTATGCGCTGACTTCGGTGAGCACCCGGTATTCCTGTCGTTTCTGCCGCTGTCGCATACGTTGGAGCGCACCGCCGGTTACTACCTGGCGATGCTGCTGGGGGGCGAAGTGGCCTATGCGCGCTCGATCACGCAACTGGCCCAGGATCTGGAGAGTGTGCGGCCGACGGTATTGATCTCGGTGCCGCGTATTTACGAGCGGGTATACGGACGCATTCAGGACGGGCTGGCAAAGAAAAAACCGCTGGCTAAAAAGCTGTTTGATCTCGCAGTGCAGGTGGGCTGGCGGCGTTTTGAGCGCGCGCAGGGGCGCGCGGCTTGGCATCCCGAGTTGCTGTTGTGGCCGCTGCTCGGCAAGCTGGTGGCGCGCAAGATTGTGGACAAACTCGGGGGGCGGCTGACGGTGGCCATTTCCGGCGGTGCGGCGCTCTCACCCGACATTGCGCGCGTGTTTATCGGGCTTGGTGTGCCGCTATACCAGGGCTATGGGCTCACCGAAACCAGCCCGGTAGTGTGCGTCAACCGGCCGGATTCCAATGTGCCTGCCAGCATCGGCCAGCCGATGCCAGGCATCGAGGTGAAAATCGGTGACAACGAAGAGTTGCTCACGCGCAGCCGTTGCGTGATGCGCGGCTACTGGAAAAACGAGGAAGCCACCCGCGCCGTCATCGATGCCGATGGCTGGTTGCACAGCGGCGACAAGGTGCGGGTGGATGCGCAGGGGCATTACACGATCATCGGCCGGATCAAGGACATCATTGTGCTGAGCAACGGTGAGAAAGTGCCGCCCACCGAGATGGAATCCACCATCCTGCTCGACCCGCTGTTCGAGCAGGTGATGCTCGTCGGCGAAGGCAAGCCGTATCTTGCTGCGTTGACGGTGCTCAACGAGGCGCACTGGCAGGAATTCGCCGCCAGTCTCAACATCGATCCGCATCAGGCTTCGGTACTGACCGAACCCAAAGTGCTCAAAGCGCTCACCCAGCGGGTGACGTCGCATCTTAAGCATTTTCCGGGCTACGCGCAGATTCGCCGTCTGCACCCCGAACTTAATCCGTGGACGGTGGACAACGGCCTGTTGACGCCCACCCTCAAAATTAAACGAAACGTGGTTCTCGACCGTTATCGTGTAGCGATCGAGGCAATGTATGCCGATTTCGATCGATCGTAATTTCACAATCCCAACGGAGCGCTTCATGAAAATTTGTTTTCGCCATTTGGCTGTCGGCCTGACTCTGGCAGGGGGCGGCAATCTGGCGCACGCCGCGGGATTCGCGCTGGTTGAACAGAATGTCAGCGGACTCGGCAATGCCTATGCCGGCCAGGCCGCCAGCGCACAGGACGCCAGCACCCTTTTCTTCAATCCTGCCGGGATGACCTTGTTGCCGGATCGGCAACTGGTCGTGGCCGGTCATTTGATCAAGCCTTCTGCCGAATTCACCGGCACGGTGAGTCCTGCGATTGGCGGGGGTGACGGCGGCGATGCCGGTGATTTGGCTTTCGTGCCTAATGCCTACTTTGCGTATCGGGTCTCGCCGGACGTTCATTTGGGCGTGGGCTTGACCGCGCCGTTTGGCCTGAAAACCGAATACGACAGCACCTGGAAAGGCCGTACCCAAGCGATCAAATCCGAGTTGAAGACAATCAATATCAATCCTGCCATTGCCTGGAAAGCCAGCGAGTCTCTTTCGCTCGGCGCTGGCCTGAACATTCAGTACATCGAAGCCACGCTGTCCAATTCAGCCAATGGCGCGGGCGTCGCCACGGTGCACGGAGATGACTACGGGTGGGGCTTTAATGTCGGGCTGTTGTGGCAGCCGACTACCGCTACCCGAGTGGGTCTGGCTTACCGTTCCGACATCGAATACACCCTGGACGGTGATGTTGATTTTAGCGTGGTGACCGCCTTGAACGGCGACGTGACGGCCGATACCACCCTGCCGGACTCAGTCTCGCTGAGCCTGTTCCACAAAATGAGTCCGAAATGGGACTTGCTTGCGGATGTCAGCTGGACCGACTGGAGCGACTTCAAGGAGTTGCGCATTGTGCGTAACGGTGGCGCGTTGCTCGGCGTGACGGAGGAAAACTGGGATGACAGCTACCGTTATTCGGTGGGTGCCAACTACCACCTCGACGCCAAACTGACCTTGCGTGGCGGCCTGGCGTATGACGAAACACCGGTGTCCGACGCCTTTCGCACCGCACGCATCCCCGATGAAAGCCGCACCTGGCTCGCCTTTGGCGCGCAGTACCGCTTGTCCGACAAAAGCGTGCTTGATTTTGGTTACGCGCACCTGTTCGTGAAGGACGCCAGCATCAATAAGACTGAATACACCTACCTCCAACCCCCGCCTAACCCGTCGACCCCTGTTACGTTGTCGGGCAGCTACAAGGGTTCGGTCGATATTCTTTCTGCACAGCTGACGATGAATTTCTAACCATGCTGCAATCCCTGCCCTTCGACAACCTGATCACCCGGCTGATCGCCGACAGCCACGACACCCGGCTGTGGTGGCAGGCGGGGGTGCTGGTGCTGTGTGCGCTGGTGGCGTGGGGGGTGCGGCGGCCGTTGCGCGCGTGGCTGGATACCTCCGCTTATGCCCAGTCTTCCGGGCATGAGGGTCTGAAACGTATCGGTTTCCCGCTGCTGATGCTGCTCGCCTTGCTGGTAGGGCGCGAGGTGGCACAACTCGCCATGCGTACGACGCCGCTGCTTGATATAGCGGTGCCGCTGCTGCTGTCGCTGATGCTGGTGCGCGGTGTGATTTTTGCGTTGCGCTATGTGTTCGAGCCGCGCGAATCCTTGACGGTGTGGGAGCGCTCGGCGTCCTGGCTGATCTGGGGCGCGTTCGCCTTGCACCTTACCGGTCTGCTGCCGCGCATCCATGCGGCGATGGAAGCGCTGTCGTTCCAGTCGGGCAGCCATCGCTTCTCCTTATGGTTGCTGGGACAGGCGGCGGTGCTCATTGTGGTGGCGTTGATCCTGGCGCTGGCGCTGGCGCGCCTGCTTGAGCGCCACTTGATGAATCTCTCCGAGATGAATCTGTCGCTGCGAATGGCGCTGGCAAAAGCCTCACGCACGGTATTGCTGGTCTTGGCGGTGTTGGTGGCGTTGCCGGCGGTGGGGATTGATCTCACCGTGTTGTCGGTGCTGGGTGGCGCGATCGGCGTGGGCATCGGTTTCGGTCTGCAAAAAGTCGCCAGCAACTACATCTCCGGCTTCATCATTTTGCTCGACCGCTCGGTACGTATCGGTGATCTGGTGACGGTGGACAATAAATACGGTGAAGTCAGTCAGATCAATACACGCTATACCTTGTTGAAAGCGTTGGACGGTACGGAAACGATCGTGCCGAACGAGACACTGATTACCCAAACCGTGATCAATCATTCCTTGTCCAAACCCAATGTACGAATCGGGATCCCGGTGCAAGTGTCATACGATACCGATCTTGAACAGGCGCAATCCCTGATGCTGGATGCCGCGCGCGGCCATGATCG
>JAABQE010000286.1 GCA_011391655.1 Hydrogenophilales bacterium | reverse complement strand
ACGCCAAGGTCGTCGCGCTGCCGCACCTGGGTGCGAGTACCGAAGAAGCGGAAGAGAACTGCGCGGTGATGGTTGCCGAGCAGCTGGCCGACTACCTTGAAAACGGCAATGTGCTTAATGCGGTGAATTTCCCCAACGTCGCCATGGCGCGAGAATCGGCGTACCGCATTGCGATTTCCAACGCCAACGTGCCGAACATGGTGGGGCAGATTTCGTCGGTGCTCGCCGCTGCCAGCCTCAATATTCACAACATGGTCAATAAATCCAAGGGTGATATGGCCTACACCCTGGTGGACGTCGATAGCGTGGTGAATGACGCGGTGATTGCGCAACTGGCAGCGATTAGTGGTGTACTCGGTGTGCGTTATTTGCCTGCGAACTAGAGCATGGGCGAGGCGAACAATGATTCTGGTGCGTCAGGCGCACCAAATGAACTAGCGGCGCTGCGTGCGCGCATCGACGGGATCGACGACACCATTCTGAAACTGGTGTCGGAGCGCGCGGGGATTGCCCAGCAGGTGGGACGCGCCAAGAACGGTGAAGTCATCTACCGGCCCGAGCGTGAGGCGCAGATCGTCCAGCGTTTGCGTACGGCCAATCCCGGCCCCCTGTCGGGTGACACCGTCGAGCGCCTGATCCGCGAAATCATGTCGGCTTGCCGCGCGCTCGAACAAACCACGCGGGTCGCGTATCTCGGCCCTGCAGGCACCTTCACCCAGCAAGCCGTGCATAAGCAATTTGGCCATGAAGTCGATGCGCTGGCAGAAGCCAGCATCGATGCCTGTTTTCACGCGGTGGAAACCGGACGCGCCGATTTTGCCGTGGTGCCGGTGGAAAACTCCACCGAAGGCGCGATATCGCGCACGCTCGATCTCATCGTCGCCAGCCCGCTTAAAATTTGTGGCGAAGTGATGCTGCCGATTCACCAGATGCTGATGCGCGCGATGCCTACCAACCAGCAGGTTGGTCTGGACGACATTCAGCGTGTCTATGGTCATGCCCAGTCGCTCGCCCAGTGCCAGCACTGGCTGACGCGTCACCTGCTCGAGGCAGAGCGGATCAGCGTCGTCAGCAACAGCGAGGGTGCGCGGCGCGCGGCGGCCGAACCCGATGCCGCGACGCTGGGCAGCGAAGCGGCTGCCGAGTTGTACGGGCTTGCCATTGTGGCGGCGCGTGTCGAAGACGAGGCCAGCAACACCACCCGTTTTCTGGTCTTGGGTAAAACCGATTCCGCACCGTCGGGACGCGATAAGACCTCGTTCGTCGTCGGTGTTCGCAATCAGCCAGGTGCGGTGGTGACGTTGTTGCAACCCCTGGCCGATGCCGGGATTTCCATGAGCAAACTCGAATCGCGCCCGGCGCGGCAGGAAAACCGGGGCTTGGGGAATTGGGAATATCTGTTTTTTATCGTGTGCGAAGGTCATCGCCAGGATCCCCGGCTGGCTGATGCGTTGGCTGAAATTGAATCGCGTGCCGCCTTTCTCAACATTCTCGGTTCCTATCCTGCTGCGTCGTCATGAACTGTTGTGATTTAACGCCGGCCCATGTGCGCGCCATTGCTCCGTATCAACCCGGTAAACCCATCTCCGAGCTGGCACGCGAACTGGGGCTGAACGAAGCCGATATCGTCAAACTGGCGTCGAATGAAAACCCGCTTGGCCCCAGCCCGTTGGCACTGGCAGCGGCGCAGGACGCACTGTTCGAGATGGCGCTGTATCCCGACGGCGCAGGGTTTGCGCTGAAGGCCAAACTGGCGGCGAAATGGAACGTGGCAGCGAACCAGATCGTGCTGGGCAACGGATCGAACGACGTGCTGGACATGGCTGCGCGGGCGTTTCTGTCGCCCGGCACGTCCTCGGTTTATGCGCAACATGCCTTCGCTGTTTATCCTCTTGCCACGCAAACCGTCGGTGCGCACGGCATTGCGGCGCCTGCAACCGATTACGGCCACGACCTGAATGCGATGCGTGCCGCCATCCGTGACGACACCCGTGTGCTATGGATCGCCAATCCCAACAATCCGACCGGCACCTTTTTGCCGTGGGCCGAACTGGAAGCGTTTCTCGAAACCGTGCCGCAGCAGGTGCTGGTGGTGCTGGATGAAGCCTATGGCGAGTTTTTGCCGCCCGCCGAGCGTTGCGATACCGTTGCCTGGCTGGCGCGTTTCCCCAATCTGTTGATTGTCCGCACGTTTTCCAAGGCGTATGGGCTGGCTGGACTGCGGGTGGGCTACGGACTTGGCAGCGCAGAAGTCATCGATTTACTGAACCGGGTGCGCCATCCGTTTAATGTGAATGCGCCTGCGCTTGCGGCGGCCGAAGCCGCGCTTGACGATGTCGATTTTCTGGCGCGCAGCTATGCGCTGAATACTGCGGGCATGGCGCAACTGGTGGCGGGCCTCGCCGGGCTGGGCGTGGAGAGTGTGCCGTCGAAAGGCAATTTCCTGCTGGCGAAAGTCGGCGACGCTGCGCGGATCAATAGCGAACTTCTGAAGCGCGGCGTGATCGTGCGGCCGGTGGGCAATTACGGCTTGCCTGAATTTTTGCGCGTATCAGTCGGACTGGCTGGGCAAAATGCCCGCTTTCTCGATGCCCTGAAAGCCTGTTTGTGATCGTTGATACGCTTGCCATCGTCGGCACGGGCCTGATCGGCGGTTCGTTTTCCCTGGCGCTCAAAAAATCGGGCGCGGTGCGGCGCGTGCTTGGCGTGGGTCGCAATCCGGCCCGGCTCACCATCGCACGTGAGCTTGAATTGATTGATGGCGTCGCCGATTACGCTCAAGCGGGACAAGCCGATTGCATTCTGCTGGCATTGCCGGTGGGCGAGACCGAAACCGTGTTGCGGCTGTTGGCACCCCATCTGAAACCGGGTGCAATCATCACCGATGCTGGTAGTACGAAAGCCAATGTGGTTGAAGCTGCACGCGCAGCGCTTGGCGCACGCTTCGCAGACTTCGTCCCGGGCCACCCCATTGCCGGTTCCGAACAAAGCGGGCCGGGTGCTGCGCGCGCGGATTTGTATCAGGGCAAGAAAATCGTGCTCACGCCACTGGCCGAGACCCGCGCCGAGGCACTCGAAACCGTCAGGGCACTGTGGCAGGCAGCCGGGGCGCAAGTCGAGATACTGGATGCAGCGCAGCACGATCGCGTGTTCGCCGCAGTGAGCCACCTGCCGCACCTCGCCGCGTTTGCCTTGGTGGACGAACTGGCGCAGCGTGCCGATGGCGACACTTACTTTCATTTCGCCGCCAGTGGCTTCCGCGATTTCACCCGCATCGCGGGCAGTAGCCCGGACATGTGGCGCGATATTGCCTTGGCGAATCGGGATGCACTGCTGACCGAGCTGGATGCCTACCTTGCCGCGCTGCAGACGTTGCGCCAAGCGGTGGCCGGGGAAGATGCCCACGCATTGTTGAAGATGTTTTCGCGTGCCCGCGCGGCACGTGAAAACTGGCTAAAGACACAGGATTCTTGATGGATTTTATTGATTTGCCGGGACGTAGCTCGGCCAGCGGCACCTTGCGTTTACCCGGCTCCAAAAGCATTTCCAATCGCGTGTTGCTGCTGGCGGCGCTAGCGGAAGGCACCACGCGGGTGTGCGCCCTGCTTGATTCGGATGACACCCGGGTGATGCTCGACGCCTTGCGTACGCTCGGCGTGGGTGTGGTCCGCATGGGTGACAGCGACGATTACGACGTCACGGGCGTGGGCGGTGCGTTTCCGGTCGCTGGCTTTCCTGTAAAGCGGGCCGAGTTGTTTCTCGGCAATGCGGGAACGGCGTTTCGTTCATTGACGGCTGCCTGCGCCTTATCGGGTGGCGAGTATGTGCTGAAGGGCGTGGCGCGGATGCACGAGCGGCCGATTGGCGACTTGGTCGATGCGCTGCGGCTGCTGGGTGCGCGGATTGATTATCTCGGCCAGGACGGCTTCCCGCCGCTGCATATACACCCGGCGACCCTGGCGAATGATGCCACCCAGGTGCGCGGCAATGTGTCGAGCCAGTTTCTCACTGGCCTGATGATGGCGCTACCGTTGCGGCAGCGCACCACCAGTATTGAGGTGGTGGGCGAGTTGATTTCCCGGCCCTACATCGGGATCACGCTGGCGATGCTGCGCCGCTTTGGCGTTTCAATTGAGCAGGATGGCTGGCAGCGCTTCAGTGTTCCGGCTCAGGCGCGCTATCACAGCCCGGGCGAAATCTGGGTTGAGGGCGACGCTTCGTCGGCGTCGTATTTTCTGGCAGCGGGTGCCATCGGCGGTGGCCCGGTGAGGGTCGAAGGTGTGGGCCGTGATAGCGTTCAAGGCGATGTGCGTTTTGCCGATGCGCTGGCGCTGATGGGCGCGCAGATCGAAATGGGGCCGAACTGGATTGAGGCTCGGGCGCCAGCCAGCGGCCGCCTTCATGCCATCGAGCTCGATTGCAACCACATCCCCGATGCTGCGATGACGCTGGCGGTGGCGGCGCTGTTTGCCGACGGCGTGACCACGCTGAACAACATCGCCAGTTGGCGCGTCAAGGAAACCGACCGCATCGCGGCGATGGCGACCGAATTGCGCAAAGTCGGCGCGACGGTGGAGGAGGGTGCGGATTACATTCGTATCACGCCGCCGGAGACACTGACTCCCAACGCCGTCATCGACACCTACGACGATCACCGCATGGCGATGTGTTTGTCGCTGGTGACGCTGGGCGGCGTTCCGATCCGCATCAATGAGCCAGCATGCGTGAACAAGACCTTCCCGGCGTATTTCAAGGTGTTCGCAGGAATCGTGCAATGACGCAGCTCGCTCCGGTTATTACGATCGACGGCCCTTCGGCCTCAGGCAAGGGCACCGTGGCCGAACGGGTCGCGGCTGTGCTCGGCTTTCATTTTCTGGATAGCGGCGCACTGTACCGGCTGACCGCGTTGTCGGCGATGAAAAATGGCGTGGCGCTGGATGACGAGGCGCGGGTGGCGGCGCTGGCAGCGGCGCTGCCCGCGACCTTTCGCGATGGCGCGGTGTGGCTGGCGGACGGGAATGTCAGCGACGCGATCCGCGCCGAGACGGTGGGCGAGGGTGCGTCAAAAGTGGCGGCGCTGCCTGCGGTGCGCGCGGCGCTGCTCGACCGCCAGCGCGCCTACCGGCAGGCGCCTGGTTTGGTGGCCGACGGCCGCGATATGGGCACGGTGATCTTCCCGGACGCGGTGGCCAAGGTTTTCCTCACCGCCAGTGCGGAAGCGCGCGCCGAACGGCGGTATAAGCAGTTGATCGGCAAGGGAAACTCTGCTAGTCTACCCGCCCTTGTTGCGGACATGCAGGCGCGCGATGCGCGGGATACCGCCCGTTTGGTGGCTCCCCTGAAACCTGCACCGGATGCGTTGTTTCTCGATACCACCTTGATGGACATCGAATCAGCCGTGCAGGCCGTGCTGGCGCACTATGCTTCATGCACAGCGGCTTCATGTACCGAGCCAACAAGAAGTAAGTGATGTTTTTTCGTGTCGGTTCCGCGCCCTGCGGATCGACGATGTGCAACTAACCCCGTCCTCACCGACGGACCAAGAAGGTTTTTAATGTCTACTGCTACCGCTTCTACCAATCTGGATTCCATGGACAACTTTGCTGCGATGTTTGAGGAGTCCCTCGAGCACCAGGAAATGCGCCAGGGCGAAGTCATCACCGCTGAAATCGTCGGCATCGACGGCAACTTCGTGACGGTGAATGCCGGCCTCAAATCCGAGAGCCTGATTCCAATCGAAGAGTTCAAGAACGATCTGGGTGAAATCGAAGCCAAGATTGGTGATTTCGTGGCTGTTGCGATCGAGTCGATCGAAGACGGCTTCGGTGCAACCAAGCTGTCGCGCGAACGCGCCAAGAAACTGGCTGCGTGGCTGGATCTGGAAGTGGCCATGAACGAAGGTCGTATCGTTACCGGTATGGTGCAGGGTAAGGTCAAGGGTGGTTTGACGGTGCTGGTGGGTGGTCTGCGCGCCTTCCTGCCGGGTTCGCTGGTGGATACGCGTCCGGTCAAGGACACCACGCCCTTCGAATACAAGGAAATGGAATTCAAGGTCATCAAGCTTGACCGCAAGCGCAACAACGTCGTGGTGTCACGCCGTGCTGTGCTGGAAGAGACCATGGGTGCCGATCGCGAAGCGATGATGGAAAACCTGAAAGAAGGCACCATCGTCAAGGGCGTGGTGAAGAACATCAC
>JAABQE010000285.1 GCA_011391655.1 Hydrogenophilales bacterium | reverse complement strand
TTCGCTCACCGGCAGCTTTTTCAGATAGGCAAGCGATGAGTAACCGGTGCCGAAGTCGTCAACTGAGAGGCTTATACCCATTTCGTGCAGCCGTGCCATGACTTGGAGGGCTTTTTCAGGCTGCAGCATCACGGCAGACTCGGTGACTTCGAGCATGAGGCAATCCGCTTTTACCTGGCAGGCCGCGAGCATTGTCGCCAGCACATCTGGCAAGGTGGAGTCCAGCAGGTTGCGTGCGGAAAGATTGACGGACACCTTGAGCTCGAATCCCGCTGCGCGCCAGCGATCACACTGCCGCACCGCCTGTTCAAGAACCCACAAGGTGAGCGGCCGGATCAGGCCCGTCTGTTCGGCCAACGGAATAAACTCCATGGGCGAGACCATGTCATCCGCTGTGCGTGGCCAGCGCACCAGCGCCTCCACCCCCATTACCTTGCCGGATGCAATATCAACCTGGGGCTGGTAATACAGAACCAGTCCGTTCTGATCGATCGCCTGGCGCAGTTCACCCAGGAGATTCAGGCGCCGTCGGCTATAAGGGTCATGACCGGACTCGTACAGGCAAAAACCGCTTACCTCGGTTTTCGCCATCCGCATGGCCACATCCGCACGTGACAGCAGCACGTTCGGATCCTCACCATGCTGCGGGTACACAGCGACGCCCATACTGACTTCGATGTCGAGCGGACTGCCGTCAATCAGGGCGGGTGCCGCCATCGCTTTCTGGATTTTCTCGACGGTCAGGATAACCGACGCCTTGTCGTCACCGGGGAGCAGGATGGCAAATTCACCCCCGCTCAGGCGAGCCACCGTGTCCGTTTCGCGCAGGCCAAACGAGATACGCTTGGCGACCTCTTGCATCACGATGTCGCCATTGTGATGTCCGAGGGTGTCGTTGACTTCCTTAAGGCGGGCGATATCCAGCAAGATGACGGCCAGCGGTTTGGACTCACGTCGAGCGACGGCGAGCGCCAGTTTCAAGCGGTCTGTAAACAGGTTGCGGTTGGGCAGGCCGGTCAGGTTGTCGTGCAGCGCCTTGTGTTCCAATTCGGCGATGTAGTGCTCGCGCTCGCTGATGTCCTCACCCGATGCGAGTACGCCGTAGATGCTGCCCGCTTCGTTCCGCAACAGCGTGCTGTGCCATTCAATGGCACGCTCTTCGCCGCTGCAGGTCAAAATCGCATTCTTCAGATTGTCGACAGGCGCGATGTTGCCCTCGAGCATCTGGTTGAATGCTTCCCTGATTTCTTTGCGCACGTGTTCAGGCAGAAAATGCTCAAACCAGTCCTTGCCGAGAATGTCTTCCTCGCTCGCGCCCAGCATATCGCAGCCCTTGCGGTTGACGAGTTGCACCCGGCCTTCCGTATCCAGTGCAATCAGCATCACCCCGACGATATTCAGGTATTGCTGCGCCTGCTGTCGCGATTCCATGAGCGCGCGTTCCGCCAGCACGCGCGCGGTGATGTCGCGGGCGATACCGAGCACGCCAATGAGGGTGCCTTCTGCATCGAGCATGGGCGTCTTGATGGTTTCAAACAGCTTGCGGCTACCATCTTCAGCGAAGATCAGCCACTCTTCGTTGATGTCGGGTTTGCCGGTAGCCATCGCCATGTGGTCGTGCTGGCGGAAGTGATCCGCCTGTTCCCGGTCGACAAAATCGTAGTCGGTTTTGCCGACGATTTCGGCCTCACTGGCACCGAAGAAGCGTTCAAAAATCGGGTTGCAGCTTAGAAAGACGCCGTCCGCATCCTTCAGCCAGACCAGATCGGGGATGGCGTCGAGCGTCGCCTGCAGTTTGTGCTGCGCCACCAGGATGGCGGAGGTGCGCTGGCCGACGTGCGCCTCGAGATGCTGTTTGTGCGTCCTCAGTTCGACAAAGAGCTTTGCCAGATAGCCCAGCATCAGGCTGAAGACCAGTCCCATTGCCACCTTGACCGATCGCCCGAGCGGATCGCCCCAGCCCCTGGCCGGCGCGACACTCAGCGTCCAGCTTGCGTTGGGCACGCGCAGAGTCTGCTCCACGGGGTCGGCAAGCGTCACCGGCGAGGCGCCGGCAATCAGCTGTTTGTGTCCGGTGACCGGGTGGACGCGCCAGAGCGCATACGCCAAACCCTGCTCGTCCAGATGCGACAGACTGGTCATGTCAAGGCCGCCGGGCAGGCGCATCACGACAAGGGTGAGCCCCCAGAAAACGGATCGGCCACTGCTGTCTTCAAGAAACACCGGCAGGCGCCCGACCACGCCCATTCCGCCTTGCACCAACTCCAGCGGCCCAGCCAGGGTGAGCTTTCCGCTGTCCCGCGCGTGCAGGGACTCCGTACGTTGTGCCGGGTCGGTCAACAGATTCAGGCCGACGGCCATTTCGTTGCCCGATAACGGTGCGACCTGCCGGACAACCCCGCCAGGCGCCAGTGCCAGCTCGGATACTCCCGGATAATTTGGCAGCATCGTGCGGGCGATCGCATCAAAATCAGGAATGCTGCCGTTGCCCTGGCGCACCAGGGTGGCGAGGGACTGGGTCGCAGACAGCGCGTCCTGGATGGTGTGTTCAATCGTATGGGCATGCTCGCTTGCCAGACGCGCAACACGCACCCGCTCGTCCTGAAGGGAATGCCGCTCCAGTTGCCAAACAAGTAATCCCGAAAGTGCGGCAGCGACCACAAAAATGACGCTCCCGATCATCAGCGGGTATGTTGGGCGTAGCGTGTTTGATGCAGCCATTGTGATTACCCTGTGGTCACGGACCAGACCTCAGGCAGACTCAATGTCGAGTCGTGACCCCAAGACCACTGCCGACTCGTACTTGCCGGGAATCGCACCTGATTCCGGTTGGTATGGGCTGTCAGCGTTCACTCGACAGTGTCTCGTCGAGGAAACGTAACAGCGTGGCAATGATGGTCAGCAGGACCGGCCCAATAATCACGCCGATCATGCCAAAGGCAGAGATGCCCCCGATGATGCCGACAAAGATGGCAAGCGTCGATACCGGCGCCTGGCGCGAAATCAGAAACGGCCGTATCAGGTTATCGGAGACCGACACCGCCATTCCCCAGATCAATATGAAGAGCGCCCAGCCCCATTGCGAGGTGGCGAGCAAAAAGCCGAAAGCCGGCACCCATACCAGCGCCGCACCGCCTATTGGCAGCAGCGCCAAAAACGCCGTCAGCACCCCGAACACGACTGCGGAAGGCAATCCCGCGATGGCGAAACCGATGCCCACCAGCATGCCCTGGGTGAGTGCGGTCAAGCCTTCGCCGTAGACCACGGCACGTGTCGTGTCGCCAATCAGCTTGAGCAATTCGGTCCGGCGAGCGGGTTCCATCGGAACCAGACGAACCACGCGGCCGAGCAGGTGGCGGCCATCGCGCAGCAGAAAGAACAGCAGGAACAGCATGATGAAAAAGTTGATGATCGTGCCCACGGCGCTGAGCACGAAGTCGCCCCCGCTGGCCGCGAGCGACTTCAGCAGCATCTGGGATCCACTTTCCAGCCAGCCATGAAGCTGTTCGGTTGTGGCGATGAGATTCAGCCGCAGCCACTCGGCCAGGCGGCCAATCAAGGGATGCTGCTCCAGTTGCATCAGCAGGCTGTCGTCGGAGCGCAGCTGCTGCTGTTGCAGGCGTGCAACCAAGTTCGTGAACTGTTCCGCGAAGGCTATGCCCAGGCTCACCAGCGGCCCCGCGAGTACGACGGGCACCAGCAGGGTGATGATCCCTGCCGACAGGTTGGCGCGCCCGTTCAGCTTGCGGGTCAGCCAGTGCTGCAGCGGTGCCAGCAGAAAGGCCAGGCAAATACCCCAGGCAAGCGCGCTCCACAAAGGCGACAGCATCCAGTACAGGGCGAGGGCGAAAAGCACCGTGATGACAATCACGAATTCCTTGCGGTAGAAGTCGATGTTCACAGCCAATACGCCCAAACGCGCGCGAACCACTCCATCAGGCGCAGATCGAGCGGGCGGCGTTGCCACTGCTCGAGCGTGATTGCATCGGACGCTGCCAGATCCCTGGCGAACATGGTCTGTACCTGTTTGCCAAATTCTGTCCCCAGCACCACTGCGTTCAACTCGTAGTTGTGCAGAAAGCTGCGCCAATCGAGGTTGGTCGAACCGACTGTGGACCAGACGCCGTCTATCAATGCCGTTTTCGAATGCAGGATCACTCCGCGCCGCTCGTGGATTTTGACGCCCGCTTGCAGCAGCCGGTTGTAGTAGTTGCGCCCGGCGTGGAACACCAGCCAGGAGTCGGTCTGGCTGGGCAGGATCAGCGTCACATCGACGCCGCGACGGACGGCTGCTTCGAGCGCGTCGAGCAATTGCGGGTCGGGTACGAAATAAGCGTTGGTCAGGTGCACGCTGGTCTCGGCGCTGGCGATGGCCGACAGCAGGGTGGCGTAGATCAGGCTGTAGGGCTCGTCGGGCGAACTGCCGATTGCGCGCACCACTTCCCGGCCGACACTCTCGGATGGCGGAAAGTAGTGCTTTGCCGCCAGCGGCGCGCCTTTCTGGCTTTCCCAGGTGGATAGGAACAGCTTCTGCAACTCGGCCACCACTGGTCCCTGCAGTTGCAGGTCGGTGTCGCGCCAGGCCGGACCATGGTCAGAGTCGCTGCTGGGCTTGGCCCGTGAACCCGCTCTAAATGAGCCGCCGGAGTAGACGCTGCTGATGTTGATGCCGCCAAGAAACGCCGTGCGGCCGTCGACAATCAACAGCTTGCGGTGATCGCGCTGATTCAGTGACCATTCCTTGCTTGAAAGCAGGGGATTGATGGGATTGAATTCGAGTACCTGGATGCCGTTGTCGGTCAGTTGTTTGAAGAAGGTCGCCGGGGTGCCGAGGGTGCCCACGCTGTCACGGATCAGATTGACCTGCACACCTTGCTGCTGTTTGGTGATGAGTGCCTGTGCAAAGCGCTGGCCGACCTCATCATCGTCCAGGATGTAGGTCTCCATGTTGATGTGGTCCTGCGCCGCCAGAATGGCCGCGTACATTGCCTGATAGGTGGCGGGGCCGTCCTGCAGCAACAGTACCTGGTTGCCGGTAGTCAGCGGGCTGCTGACGATGGCCTCTTCCCGTGCCAGATGGCGCGTGAAGATGTCGGTGTCCTTGCCACGCTCAAGGCGATCGAGGACTGCCTTGCTTTGTGTGGCCGATAACGTCCCACGCGCGCTTTCCAGTTGCACCGGCGCGGCAGGGTGCCGGGCCAGATCGGGCACGATGGTCGGCAGGCTGCTGCAAGCGGGCAGGCCGAGCATGCAGATGGCCGCCCCATGCCACAAGCGCGGCAGCCAGCGGATCGATTTCAGGCGCAATGAAAACATCAACTATCCGTCAACAAGACACGCGCGCCACCTTATCACTTGTCCGCCAGGCAATTGAACAAGAACGACCCGTCACAAGCGTCCCAGCAACAGCAGCACGATGAGAATGATCACGATCAAACCCAATCCGCCACTGGGTCCGTAGCCCCAGTTTTTACTGTGCGGCCAGGCCGGAATGGCACCGATCAGCATCAGGATCAGAACGATCAGCAGTATGGTTCCCAACATGAGGCTCTCCTTAAATTGTTGATGAGTGGAATCAGTTTGTTTGCTCGGCAGGTGCGGGCGGCACCACGATCACCGTGGTGGCGTCGCCGGACTCGCCGGTAGCGCCCTGGCTGCCTTCGGCGCCCTGATAGCCGGTCTCACCCTGGCTACCGGTTGCGCCTTGGCTACCAGCTTCGCCCTGCGGACCTGCGGGGCCGGGCACCGCGACGGGCGCGGCAGGGGCAGGCACATTGACTACGGTGGGTTTATCACAAGCAACCAGGCTTAGTGTGGCTAACAGTGCGGGAATCAGTATCGAACGGTTCATGGTTAATCCTTTGCAAGTTACAAACGTGGAGGATGGTTTTTAAACCACCGCGCTTAAACCGGCGCGACGTTGGAATGTCGCACTCAGCATTCGCAGTTTAAGCGAATGTCATAAACAATTCAGTGCGCTAGCGAACGCAGAGTAAAAATTTTGCTGCGTCAGGATTCAATGTATGCCACCGCATAGACTGTGCATGAGCATGTGGTTAGACTTGTAACCACATCCCGAGTCTCAAGAAATCGGTTCGGATCATCACCACACGGATGCGTATGTGGTTCATCGCTATGCAAAATGTGCAAATGACGAAAGATCGGTTGCGAGGAAGGATGCTCGATGGCAATTCCGCCAGT
>JAABQE010000284.1 GCA_011391655.1 Hydrogenophilales bacterium | reverse complement strand
TGCTGATTTATCTGCTGCTGGCCGACCACGATATTGAAATCGTCGCCGATCGCGGCATTGCGGCTCAAGTTGAACAGTCAGCCTGGGAAGCCGTGGCACAGGCGATGGAAGCCGCCTTCCGCCAAGGCGATTTCGAGCGCGGCGCACTCACCGGCATCGAACAGGTCAGTGCGCTGCTGGCGGCGCACGTGCCGCCGCGCAGCAGTAACCCAAACGAATTGGCCAACCGGCCGGTGATCATCAGGAGTTGAGATGCAGGCATATATGGTGTGGTGGATTCTGGCGGCCGTGCTGGTGGGGGTGGAACTCACCAGCGGCACGTTTTACCTGCTGGTGTATGGCGTGGCTGCAGCGGCAGCGGGCGTCGCCGCCTGGCTGGGCGCCAGCATCGTGGTGCAACTGCTGACGGCGGGTGTGATTGCCACCCTTGGCACGCTGGCGCTGCGGCGCTGGAAGCGCAGCACCGCACATCCCGAAAGGACCGTGGAGGATATGGATATCGGTCACCCGGTGCAGATCGACTCCTGGCAGGACGGCCATGGCCAGGTCAAATATCGCGGTGCGCTGTGGGATGCCGAGGCCGAATCGGCCAGCGTCGACAGTTCGCGGCCGCTGATCATTCGTGCAGTCAAAGGCAATACGCTGGTTCTCGGTAATTAATCAAAAGGGGTTGGAAACATGGATGTCGTCGCACTGGTTTTTCTCATGGTCATCGCCATCGTCGTCGCCAAAGGCGTGCGCGTGGTGCCGCAGCAAAATGCCTGGGTGGTCGAACGCCTTGGCAAGTTTCACGCCGTGCTCGCGCCCGGCCTCAATCTGGTCATTCCGTTTATCGACCGGGTGGCTTACAAGCATTTGCTGAAGGAAATTCCGCTCGACGTGCCGAGCCAGATCTGCATCACGCGCGACAACACCCAGTTGTCGGTCGACGGCATTCTGTATTTTCAGGTGACCGACCCCAAGATGGCGTCCTATGGCGCAAGCGATTACATCTCGGCGATTTCGCAACTGGCGCAAACCACGCTGCGCTCGATGATCGGCAAGATGGAAATGGACCGCACCTTCGAGGAACGCGACGACATCAACCGCGGTGTGGTGATGGCGCTCAACGAAGCCTCGACCAACTGGGGCGTCAAAGTGCTGCGCTACGAAATCAAGGACCTGACGCCGCCGAAGGACATTCTCCACGCCATGCAGCGGCAGATCACCGCCGAGCGCGAAAAGCGCGCGCTGATCGCCTCATCCGAAGGCCGCATGCAGGAACAGATCAACATCGCCACCGGCGCGCGTAATGCGGCGATCCAGGAATCCGAAGGCGAGATGCAGGCGGCCATCAACGTCGCCCAGGGCGAAGCCGAAGCGATCAAGGCCATTGCCGCTGCCAACGCCGAAGCGATCGCCCGCGTCGCCCGCGCGGTCGAACTCCCCGGCGGCATGCAGGCAGTGAATCTGAAAGTGGCGGAGAAATACGTCGAGGCCTTCGCAGGGATTGCCAAGACCGGCAATACGCTGATCGTGCCGTCGAACATGGCCGATATCAGCTCGCTGATTGCGGGGGCGATGAGCGTGGTGAAGTCGCAGAATCCTTGAACGAAAGCGGGCATCGAGCTGAGCCCGTTTATGCCCCGCCGTTGTTTTTCTGCCCATTCACGCCGAATTGCATTGGATAGTTCATGCCAGCAAACTATGCTGGCCTTCCCATAAACCGATCGACAGGAGATTGACATGAAAAAACTTGCTGCAACGCTGGGAATGCTGGCTGCGGTTGCGATGCCACCGGCGAGCGCCGAAACCGGCTTCTATCTCGGTGGCTCGCTGGGCAACGCGACCTTCGACGGCACTGCGCCAGGTACCAATGTTTCGATTGACGATGACGATGTGGCCTACAAGCTATATGGCGGCTTTCGCGTATTGAGTTTGCTTGCGATTGAAGGCGGCTATGTGAACTTCGGCGAGATGGACGGTGCTGCTGGAAGCGTGGAATTGGATGGCTGGGATATCTTTGGCGTCGCCAACTTGCCCGTCGGGCCGGTCAATCTTTTCGCCAAGCTGGGCGGCATCGCCTGGGAGTCCGATTTCTCCGGACTGGTTTCGTCTGCCGATGAAAGCGATTTCGATCTTGCCTATGGCGTTGGCGCGGCCTTCCGCTTGGGCATGTTTGGGGTTCGCGCCGAGTACGAGGTATTTGAAACGGGTAACGACAACACCGAAATGTTCTCTATCGGCGCTGAATACAATTTCTAGGAATGACAGCAAACGTTGCGGACGGCAGCTTGTGAGCCGCACGTTCTGTAGTCAGAATAACTGAGCACTCCATGGGTGCTCTTTTTTTGCGGCGGTGATTACATGCGACACGTATTTCTTCATGATGATCTGGCGGAACAGCCAAAAGGTATCTAACACCGTTTCACGCTTCAGAAATTACTGATCGTCTTTTTGTGGCGGGTTCTCGCCTAGAATCCTGCCATTGCCCCGCTTTTCCCTCCGCACGTGCGACTTCGCCTTTCTTTCCTCGTATTCCTGTCCTTGATCGGGCTGGTATCTGCCCCCGCGCATGCGCTGGAGGTGCGGGTGGATGCGCCGAAGGAACTCAAGCCGATGCTGGAGCAGTATCTGGAAACGGCGCGTGCGGCGCGCCTGGGTGAGGAACTGACGGAGGAGGAATGGCTGCGCTTGCAGCAGGCGAGTTTGCAAACGGCGCGCGAGCTGCTGGCGACTGAAGGCTATTTTTCACCGCAGATCACCTCGAGCATTGAGGGCGCGGGGGCCGCTCAAGTCGCGCGCTTCACCGTGGTGGCAGGCCCGCGCACCTTGGTTGATGCAGTCAACATTCGTTTTGAGGGCGCGCTCACGGAGACGCGCCAGGCTGATGCCGGTGGGGACAAGTTGAACCCGCGCAATACGCGTCTGCGTCAGCGGATTCAGGACAACATTGAACTGAAGCCGGGCATGCCGTTTCGCCAGGCGGATTGGAATGCGGCGAAGAATGCGGCGTTGCGGCCGCTGCTGCGGAATGCTTATCCGGCGGCACGTCTGGCTTCCAGCGAGGCCAGGGTCGATCCTGCAACGCAACGCGCCACGCTTTCTCTCGTCATCGACAGCGGCCCGGTGTTTTTCTACGGCCCGGTGCAAATCAGTGGCAATGAGCGTTATCCCGCCAGCGTGATCGAGGCGCTCAACCCGACCGTGCCTGGCGAGACCTATCGCCAGCAGCAGTTGCAGGATTATCAGCAGGCACTGGATGCCAGCGGCTATTTTGCGCAAGTGATGGTGTGGGTCGAGCCTGATCCGGCCTTGGCGGCGGCGGCACCCATCCTGGTGACGGTGACCGAGCGTAAGAAAAAGCAGGTGAGTTTCGGTGTCGGCTACAGCACCGACACCGGCGCGCGGGTGCAGGCCACGTATCTGCACCGCGATATTTTCAATGCGGGTGAGCACCTGAAACTGGAACTCAAGCTGGAAGATGAAGAAAGCTCTGCGCTGGCCGAGCTGGCTTGGCCGCGCTCGGCCGGAGGCTACGAAAACCGGGCATCGATGTCGTATGTACAGGAAGACATCGAAGGGCAGGACACCGAGACCTGGAAGACGGTGGTGAGCCGTCATCGCAAGCGCGACCGCATCGATGCCACGCTATCCCTGCAATATCAAATCGAGAATCTGACGGTGGGCCCGACGGTGAGTGAGCAGAACAAGGCGCTCGTTCTCGGCTATGCGTGGACGCATCGAACCGACGGGCGCGCGTTTTATCCGGTACGCGGCCATATCACCCATTTGCAGGCGGGCGGGGCGTCGGATGCGCTGGTATCGGCAACCAGCTTTGTACGGCTATATGGCCGTCATACCGAGTTTTTCAAGCTGGGAGACCAAGGCCGCCTGCTCCTGCGCGGCGAGCTGGGTGCAGTGATGGCGGATCACCGTGAAGGCATTCCCACCGACTTCCTGTTTCGTGCCGGCGGCGAAAACTCGGTGCGTGGCTACCATTACGAAAGCCTCGGTCTGGACGTGCCGGGTGGGGTGGAGTCGGTGCGCAATCTGGCCACGGCGAGCGTGGAATACACCTATTTCTTTACCCCGACCTGGGGCGCGGCACTGTTTGTCGACGCCGGCGATGCGGCAGACAGTTTTGATGAACTGGACCCGGCAGTCGGCGCAGGGGTGGGCGCGCGCTACAAATCACCGATTGGCCCGATCAATGTCGACCTGGCTTATGGTGAAGAAACCGGCGATGTGCTGCTGCAGTTCCAGCTGGGGGTGGCGTTTTGAAACGGCTGTTGTGGGTGTTTGTCGGTGTCGCCATGCTGTTGCTGGCGCTATTGGGCGGGCTGGCCTGGCTGGCCACGACCCCGGACGGCTTTCGCTGGCTGACCCGGGAGCTGTCCACCTTGAGCCAGGGCAAACTGAAAATCGAAGGTGTCGAAGGCCATTTGCTGAGCCCGCAGCTGGGTGTGCGGCAGCTGGAATTCAGCACCGCTACCAAGCGCATCCGGGTTGAGCATGCGCGCCTGGACTGGCAGCCGCGTGCGTTATGGCAGCGTCGCCTGGCCATCAAGCAGCTCACCATCAAACGGGTCGAGGTGGAAACCCGGAAGCCCAGCCTGGAGCCTGCCACGCTTCCCGGCAGCCTGCGCTTGCCGTTCGGGTTGGTACTGGATCCGGCGCGCATTGATCTGGCGCAGCTCGATATCCGGTGGTCAGGCCTGGTTCTGCATTTGTCGGATATTCGTCTGGGGGTGGCGGGCGCACAGCATGTCTGGCGGCTGCAACTCGACTCGCTGGTTACGCCTTGGGCAAACCTGCGCGGGCAGGCGAGCATCGACCAGGACGCGCCGTTTGCCTTGAGCGGGCAACTCAACGCAGTGCGCAGCAAACCGTCGCCGCTCGATGCCGTGCTCGACATGCAGGGGAAGCTGGAGGCGATTCAATTCAAACTGGATGCAGCGGCCAAGGACATGAGCCTGATGGCGTCGGGCGAAATGACGCCGTTTGCCGACTGGCTGGTGCCGCGCCTGCTGGTGGCAGGGCAGGGCATTGATCCGGCGCAGTGGTCGGAGGGCGCGCCGACTGCCCGGCTGGCGTTTTCCGGCATCTTTGAGCAACAGCCGGGCAAGCGTTTGTTGGGCACTTTCAGTTTGAGCAATGCGGACGCGGGCAAGCTCGATAACGGGCGCTTGCCGCTGGTTCAGATGGTTGGGGCGGTGCTGGGCGATGCCAAACACGCCGATTTCAGCGCGCTGGAAATTGATCTGGGCGCGGCGGGCCGGATGGCTGGTGGCGGCCAGTGGCGCGATGGCCAGTTTGTGTTGAACCTCGACAGCGATCGCCTGAATCTGGCGGGTCTGCATGGCAGCCTGCATGCGAGTCGCACGAGCACAACGTTGAGACTGAGCGGCGATTCCGCCCGCCAGCGCCTGCACGCCAAGCTCGGCGGGGACTATGGCCAGGGGCAATTTGTGCTGACGCACGATGTGGAAAAACTGGTGCTGGAAACGCTCGATTTAAGCGGCAAGCATGGGGGGCAGGTGACAGCCACCGGCAGTTTGACGCTGATCGGAAAGCGGGAATTCGCCGCCAAATTTGATATTACGCGTTTCAACCCGGCGCGTTTTGGTGCGTTTCCGCGAGCGAGCCTCAACGCACGCGGACAGGTCGCGGGCGCGCTGCTGCCGGGTGTCAGTCTCAAGGCGGGGTTCGAGTTGCCGCCGGGTCAGCTGGAAGGCCACCCGGTCGTCGGCAAAGGCCGGGTGAACTTTGCCGCTGGCCGTCTGTATGACACCGAGGTGGACGTGAATCTGGCGGGTAACCGGGTGCAGGTGCGCGGCGATTACGCAAAATCCAGGATCCAGGCGAACTGGAAAATTCACGCGCCGGCACTGGGACGGCTGGCGCGGCTGGGAACACGCTATCTGGGGGTGGAACTGGTCGGGCAACTGGATAGCGAAGGCAGCCTGTCCGGCAGTCCCAGGCAACCACAAATCAAGATGCATGCCCAAGCGCGCGGGCTGCGCTTGCCCGGCGGCATCGCGGCCGACAACTTGAAGTTGCAGCTCGACATGCAGGCGTCCGCCAGCGGCGCATTCAACGGCGAACTGCTGGGAAGCGGACTGGCGCTGGGCGGGCAGACGGTTTCGTCGGCCCGTGCCGTGGTGCGGGGGCAGCGCAATGCCCACACGATCGAACTGGATGCGCGGCTGCCTGAATGGCAGGTCATGCTGCG
>JAABQE010000283.1 GCA_011391655.1 Hydrogenophilales bacterium | reverse complement strand
TCGTGGAATTCAGGCCAAATGCGGCGCAAGGTCGCGGGTGCAGGGAAGGCTTTAGTATACTTGCCACCCATGCGACCCCAAGCTCCCACTTCCGAACATTTACTCACCCTCGCGCGCCAGGTGCTCGACATCGAGGCCGATGCGCTGCGTGCGCTATCCACCCGTCTGGACAGCGGTTTTGCCGATGCGGTGAGCCTGATTCTGGCGTGCAGTGGCCGCGTCGTGGTATCCGGCATGGGCAAGTCGGGGCACATCGGCGGCAAGATCGCCGCCACGCTGGCGTCCACCGGCACCCCGGCGTTTTTCATGCATCCGGGCGAAGCCAGCCATGGCGACCTCGGCATGATCACGCCCAACGATGTGGTGCTGGCGCTGTCGAATTCTGGCGAAAGCAACGAAATCGTCAGCATCGTGCCGCTCATCAAACGGCGCGGCGCCAAGCTCATCGCGATGACCGGCAATCCCAGCTCGACCATGGCACGTGAAGCCGATGTGCATCTCGATGCCAGCGTCGACAAAGAAGCCTGCCCGCTCAATCTCGCGCCCACCGCGAGCACCACTGCGGCGCTCGCACTCGGCGATGCACTGGCGGTCGCGCTGCTCGATGCCCGCGGATTTTCCGCCGACGATTTCGCCCGCACCCATCCCGGTGGCAGCCTGGGGCGGCGCTTGCTGATTCATGTGCGCGACGTCATGCACACGGGCAATGCGCTGCCGAGAATTGATCACGATGCGTCGCTCAAAACCGCCCTGCTCGAAATGACGCAAAAGGGACTCGGCATGACCGCGGTGGTCGATGCTGCCGGCAAAGTCGCCGGGGTATTCACCGATGGCGATTTACGGCGAGCGCTGGAACATGCGCTTGACCTGCAACAAGCACGCGTAACCGACCTGATGACCCCCAACCCCAAAACAATCCGCGCGGACGAACTCGCCGTGGCGGCGGTAGAAAAAATGGACACTCTCAAGATCAACGGCCTGCTGGTGGTTGATGCCGACCACACACTGGTGGGCGCACTCAACATGCACGACCTGCTGAAGGCGGGGGTGGTGTAATGAATACGGAGGTCATGAACACAGCTGTGATGAATTCAGACCTGATCGCCCGCGCGCAGAAAATCAAGCTGGTCGCATTCGATGTCGATGGCGTGATGACCGACGGCACCCTGTTTCTGGCCGACGACGGACAGGAATACAAGGGCTTCAACTCACTCGACGGCCACGGCCTGAAAATGCTCAAGAGCAGCGGGGTGCAACTCGCCATCATTACCGGCCGCAGCTCGCGTGTGGTGGAACAACGCGCCAAAAACCTCGGCATCGAGATCGTCCACCAAGGCGCGCACGACAAGCTGGTGGTGTACGAAGCACTGTGCCGCGAATTCAATATCGCCTGCGACGCCACCGCCTACATGGGCGATGACGTGGTTGACCTGCCGGTGATGCGGCGCGCCGGCCTCGCGATCAGCGTGCCCGCCGCGCCCGAACTGGTGAAGGCACACAGCCACCTCATCACCACGCGCGCAGCGGGGCACGGCGCAGTGCGCGAAGCCTGCGAATTCCTGATGCGGGCACAGGGCACGCTCGATGCTGCACTGGCGCCCTATCTAAAGTGATGCGCAGGTCCGATGCCAGCCATGCCAATCGCCCGGACGCGATATGAGTTCTCGCGGTTCGTTGTGGTTGCCCGTGGTTATCCTGTTGTTGCTGGCGGGTCTCAGCTACTGGATCGAGCACGTGGTTCAGCAACCGGTCAGCACCGGGCAAGTTGCCAAAACCAATCCGGAGGGCATCATGGAAAATTTCGATGCGTTGCGCACCGATCCGGCTGGCAATCCGCAATATCGGCTGTCGGCCAAACGCCTCAAACACTATTCCGGCAGCAAACGCACTGAAATGGAGTCACCCCGGTTTATCCAGTTGAACGCCCAGACTGGCGAGATCAGCGCGACGGCCAAACAAGCCACCATTTCGCCCAATGGCGATGAAATCGAATTGCACGGCGAAGTCAACGTCGTGCGCGCCGCACTGCCGGGGCAGTCCGTCATGACATTGCGCACGGCGCGCCTGCTGGTTTATCCAGAACGCAACCTGATGCGCGCGCCGGGCACGGTCGAGGTACATGACGACATCATGGAACTGCGCGCAGGCGCCATGGAATACAACGCCAATCAACGCACCATCAAACTGAGCGGGCGCGTGAACACCCGTTACCTTTCCGGAAGGCCATAAGCACCATGCACATCATGAAAATGGGGATTGTCACTGCGCTCTGCGCCAGCCTGCTCGTCACGGCGGCCCATGCCGAAAAGGCGGACCGCGACAAGCCCGTCAACATCGAGGCCGACACCGTCACCCTCGATGACGTCAAAAAAATCAGCGTCTACAGCGGCAATGTCATCCTCACCCAAGGCACCCTGATGTTGCACGCCGACCGTGTCCAGGCCACGCAAAACGCCACCGGCCTCGACAAGCTCAGCGCGATCGGCCGCCCGGTGACATTCCGCCAGAAGCTGGACGGCAGCGAGGACATGATCGAGGGGGAGTCCGGCCGCATTGAATTTGACAGCGTCAGCAACCAGCTTGAGTTGATCGGCCAGGCGCACTTGAAGCGCGGCGGCGACGAATTGCACGGCGCGCAGATTTCATACAACGCCAACACCGGGTTCTACAAAGTCGTGGGGCAGCCCAACGCCCAGGGTCCCTCCGGGCGCGTGCGCGCCACCATCCTGCCGAAGCCCCGCGCGGCAAAACCTGCCGCCCAGCCATGAGCCAGATTTCCGCCCACAACCTGCGCAAAATCTATGGCAAACGCACCGTGGTGCACGACGTCTCGTTCGACGTCAACAGCGGCGAAGTAGTCGGCCTGCTCGGTCCGAACGGCGCGGGTAAGACCACCTGCTTCTACATGGTGATCGGGCTGGTTGCGGCAGACGGTGGCAGCGTACAAATGGATACGCACGACCTGACCCACATGGCGATCCATCAGCGCGCGCGTATGGGGCTATCCTACCTGCCGCAGGAACCGTCCATCTTCCGCAAGCTGACGGTGGAAGAAAACATCCGCGCCATCCTCGAACTCAAGTCCTATAGTAAAAGCGAACGCGAAGAACATCTCGACAATCTGCTCAATGATCTGCACATCGAACATCTGCGTGAAGCAACGGCCGTCAGCCTGTCCGGTGGCGAACGCCGCCGGGTGGAAATCGCCCGCGCGCTGGCGGTCAATCCCCGCTTCATTCTGCTTGACGAACCCTTTGCCGGTGTCGACCCCATCGCCGTGATCGACATCCAGAAACTGGTGCATTTCCTGGTTGAACGTGATATCGGCGTCCTTATCACCGACCACAATGTGCGTGAAACCCTGGGCATTTGTGATCGTGCCTACATCATCAACGAAGGCCGCGTGCTCATCGCCGGCAGCCCCGAACTCATCATTCAGGACGACAGCGCTCGCAAAGTGTATCTGGGTGAAAACTTTCGCCTGTAGCCCCTTTATTTGTCAAAGAATCCCCCCAAGTTGTTCTCAAGGCGGCACGCTTTTTGCCGTAGACCCATCCTATGAAGCACAGCCTCCAGCTCAAACTTGGTCAGCACCTCACCCTGACGCCCCAACTGCAACAGTCCATCCGGCTGTTGCAGTTGTCGACGCTGGAACTGAATCAGGAACTGGAGCAAATGCTGCAGGACAATCCCTTGCTGGAACGCGAAGAAGAAGACGACTCCAGTCTCGCCGCTGCCGAGCCCCCGGCACACACCGCCGAAGCCGAGGCCCAAAGTACCGACACCCCGCCGGCGGAAAGCTCCGACAATGCCGACACCGAAACGGCGACCACGCTGGATGACTCCGACTGGAACGATTACACAACAGCCGGCGGCGACGACGACGATTCAGACTCAGCGCAAGGCTCGGTTTCTGGCGCCACCCTGCGCGAGCACCTGCTGAACCAGTTGATTGTCAGCCCGCTCACGCTGCGTGACCGCACCCTGGTCGCCGCGCTGATCGACGACCTCGACGACGCCGGTTTCCTCACCCAGCCACTGCCCGACATCATTGCCGGTCTGCAAGCCGAGCTCGAAGACCTTGAACCCGAAGAAGTCGAAACCGCATTAAAGCATCTGCAAAACATGGATCCAACGGGGGTCGGCGCACGCAACCTGGCCGAATGCCTGACCCTGCAGTTACGCGCGCTACCGCCAGACACCCCCGCGCGCGATATCGCCATGCGGCTGACCGTGAATCACCTTGATTTGCTGGCCGCGCGCGACGTCGGCAAGCTCAAGAGAGTGCTCGGCATCGATGATTTCACGCTGCGGGTCGTGCGTACCCTGATCCTGTCGCTCAACCCGCGCCCGGGCGCAAGCTTCAGTGCGGACGAAACGCATTACGTCATCCCGGACGTCTATGTCCGCCGCATCAAGGGCATGTGGATTGCCAGCCTGAACGCCGACGCCATGCCCAAGCTACGCGTTAATCGGGTCTACGCTGACATCCTGTCGCGTCACCGCGAAAACGGCGGCAGCCAGCAACTGGCCAGCCAGTTACAGGAAGCACGCTGGCTCATCAAAAATGTACAGCAACGCTTCGATACCATTCTGCGCGTGTCGCAAGCGATTGTTGACCGCCAGAAAAGCTTTCTCGAACATGGCGAAGTCGCGATGCGACCATTGGTGCTGCGTGAAATTGCGGACGTAGTGGAACTGCATGAGTCGACCATTTCGCGCGTCACCACGCAAAAATTCATGATGACGCCGCGCGGCCTTTACGAACTGAAATATTTCTTCGGCAGTCACGTATCCACCGACAACGGCGGGGCCTGTTCGTCGACCGCCATCCGCGCACTCATCCGGCAAATGATCGCCGCCGAAAGCAATGCCAGGCCGTTATCCGACGGCCAGCTCGCCGACGAATTAGGGCGTCAGGGCATCGTGGTCGCGCGCCGTACCGTAGCCAAATACCGCGAATCCCTGCAAATCCCGACCGCCAACATGCGGCGTGCGCTGTGATTGCACAAAGTCTTATGGCGCATTCAACTCAAATTTTCCCACTGTGCTTGAATGTGTCCCACTTTCGTCCCACAATCAAACGGAGCGGGATGAATCGCTCTTGGAGTGGGTTTAACATGGCCCATAACAGTATTTATCAGCAACCTAAGGAGACTTTATGAACGTGACGATTTCCGGCCATCACCTGGAAGTGACCCCAGCCATACGCAGCTACGTTTCCGAGAAACTTGACCGCGTCAAACGTCACTTCGACCATGTCATTACCGTCAATGTCATCATGCAAGTCGAGAAGCTGGTGCATAAAGTGGAAGCCACCCTGCACGTCAAAGGCCATGATTTCCACGCTCATAGCGAAGATGGCAACATGTACGCCGCAATTGATCTTCTGGCCGACAAACTGGATCGCCAGATCGTCAAGCACAAAGAAAAAACCTCGGACGTCCATCAGGTCGACGGTGGCTTGAAACACCAGCCGACAGAAACGCCGGTCTAAGCAAACGCCCGGGGACGCTTTAATGTCCCCGGGCGTATAATTTGCTGGCACCGGATCCCCTCAACCGGTCTAGCCATCAGCATGAACCTCATCGCGCCCCTCATTACGTCAGATACCGCTTTGCTGGATGTGAGCTTTACCAGCAAGAAAAAGCTGTTCGAACACGCCGCCGAACTGTTTGCCCGGATCCACAACCTCAAATCCACCGACATTTTCACCAGTCTGTTTGAACGTGAACGCCTGGGGTCAACCGCACTTGGCTGCGGGGTCGCGATTCCACATGGCCGGATCAAGGGGTTGAAGCATGCCTGCGGAGCGTTTTACCGCCTGCAAACTCCGCTGGAATTCGACGCACCCGACAACCAGCCGGTATCGATCTGCTTTGTTTTGCTGGTTCCCCAGGATGCCAACGAACAGCATTTGCAAATCCTCGGCGAACTGGCGCAATTATTCGGCGACGAGGCCATGCGCACGAAGCTGCTGGAAGCAGCGACCCCGGACGATCTCATCGCGCTAGTCAGCGCATGGACCAGCTAAACGCGCACACAGCGCATGAACGATCTCACCCATGTTTCCGTCGAAACCCTGTTCCGTGACATGGAGGAACAGCTTGACCTGCACTGGGTCGCCGGACGTAATGGGGGGCAGCGCAACCTGTCCTCGGAAACCATCCAGAAACCGACTCTGGCACTCATCGGCCACCTGAATTTCGTCCATCCCAATCGGGTGCAAGTGCTGGGCTGCGCCGAGATGGATTACCTGCGCGGCCTGACGCCCGCCGGCCTGCAATACGCGATCACCCACCTGTTTTCGACCGAGCTCGCGGCCATC
>JAABQE010000282.1 GCA_011391655.1 Hydrogenophilales bacterium | reverse complement strand
CATACTAGACATTGAACAGAAAGTTCAGCACATCGCCATCCTTAACCACGTACTCCTTGCCTTCGGCCCGCATTTTGCCGGCCTCCTTGGCGCCTTGCTCTCCCTTGCAGGCAACAAAATCTTCGAACGCGATCGTCTGGGCACGAATGAAGCCGCGCTCGAAATCGGTGTGGATGACGCCGGCGGCCTGCGGCGCGGTATCGCCCTTATGGATGGTCCAGGCACGCACCTCTTTCACCCCCGCGGTGAAATAGGTCTGCAAACCCAGTAGATCGTAAGCTGCACGGATCAAGCGGTTCAAGCCAGGCTCATCCCAACCCAACTCTTTCAGGTATTCGACGCGCTCGCTCTCATCCAGCTCCTGCAACTCGGCTTCCAGCGCAGCGCACACCGGCACCACGGGCGCGCCCTCCTTTTCGGCAAACGCCTTCAACGCATCCAGCATGGGGTTGTCGTGAAAACCATCTTCACTGACATTGGCAACATACAGCGTGGGTTTGACCGTCATCAAACACAGTGGCTTGATCGCCTCCATCCCTTCAGCGTCGAGCCCGGCGGCACGCGCCGGACGCCCCTCATTGAGTGCCGCCAACACTGGCTTCAAGGCTTCAGCGATCACTTTCGCCTCCTTGTCGCCACCGCGTGCCGCCTTTTCATAGCGTATCAAGGCCTTTTCCGTGCTCGCCAGATCAGCCAGCGCCAACTCGGTCGCAATGGTTTCGATATCCGACAGCGGATCGACCTTGCCCGCCACATGGATCACATTTTCGTCATGGAAACAGCGCACCACATGGCAGATCGCATCGGTTTCGCGAATGGTGGCCAGAAACTGGTTGCCCAGGCCCTCGCCTTTTGATGCGCCCGCCACCAACCCTGCGATATCGACAAATTCCACAATCGCCGGAACGATCTTCTGAGGCTTGATGATCTCGGCCAGCTGTGTCAGCCGCGAATCGGGCACCTCAACCACGCCAGTATTCGGCTCAATAGTGCAAAAAGGATAGTTTTCCGCCGCGATGCCCGCCTGGGTCAGCGCATTGAAAAGCGTGGATTTTCCGACGTTGGGCAAGCCAACAATGCCGCATTTTAGGCTCATGATTTTTCCTGAATGTTGGGTGGAGCGGATTTGGTATTGGCGCGCTGGATGGCCGCGTTCCAGTCAGCTTTTTCGATCAGAGGCATCAGATCGATCGCGCGCTCAATGGCACTCTCGATGTCGGCCTGCTCCTCACGTCGCGGCGGCTTCAAAACATAATTCACCACTTCGTTGCGATCGCCGGGATGACCGATGCCGATGCGCAGCCGCCAATAATCCTGCGTCCCCAGATGCGACGTGATGTCCTTGAGGCCATTGTGCCCGCCCATGCCGCCACCAAACTTGAGGCGCAACTGACCGGGCGGAATATCGAGTTCATCGTGCACCACCAGAATCTCGGCGGGTTCAATGCGATGAAAGCGCGCCAGCGCACCGACCGCCTGACCTGAGCGATTCATGTAGGTTTGCGGCAGCAGCATCCATACATTGCGTGCGCTTTTGCCCACGATGCCATGAAAACGCGACTCCATCGCAAGCGATGCCCCCCACGTTTGCGCGAGCCGCGCGCAAAACCAAAACCCGGCGTTATGCCGGGTTTCTTCGTAGTCGCGCCCCGGGTTACCGAGGCCGACAATCAGGCGAGGCGCCGTCATGGCGAGTCAGGACGCAACGACAGAGGCTGCCGCAATGACTCAGGCTGCGGGTGCAGCAGCCCCGGGCGCAGACTCATCTGACTTCATGCCTTTGGGCAGCGTGACCGACGCCACAGCGGGGTTCTCATGCAGAACATGGGCAACGAGTTCCACACCTTCGGGCAATGTGAGCTCAGCCACATGGACAGAATGCCCCAGCTCCAGGCCACTCAAGTCGACGGAAATGAACTCTGGCAGGTTGCCGGGCAAACAGCTGACGTCGATTTCAGTCATCACATGGCTGACCTTGCCGCCACCCGTTTTAACACCAGGTGAAACGTCTGCATTAAGGAAATGCAGGGGCACCTTGACGTGAATTTTGTGGGTTTTGTCGACGCGCTGGAAGTCAACATGCAGCACTTGCTGCTTGTAGGGATGCCATTGCGCATCGCGCAGCAGAACCGATTCCTTGGCGCCGTCGATATTCATCGTCAGCACGGAAGCGTGGAACGCCTCTTTGCGCAGCGAGTGATACAGCGCGTTGTGATCCAGCTCGATCTGTACGGGAGCAGCGGTGCCGCCGTAGACGATGCCGGGAACCTTGCCCGCGTGACGCAGACGGCGGCTCGCACCCGTACCTTGCAACTCACGTTTGGCAGCAATGACTTCGATTTCCATAGTATTTCTCCAATTTTTACAACATAAATAGACAACAACCCGCCCCCGCGACCAGGGGCATTCCAGGCTCGCTACTCAATAAAGAGCGAGCTGACAGAATCTTCATTACTGATGCGGCGGATGGTTTCCGCCAGCAACTCAGCCACCGACAATTGGCGGATTTTCTTGCACGCCAGCGCATCCTCGCGCAGCGGAATGGTGTCGGTTATCACCAACTCATCCAGCGCGGAGTTCGTCACGCGCTCGGCCGCTGTGCCTGACAACACCGCATGGGTGCAATACGCCATCACCTTTTTCGCACCATGCTCTTTCAGCGCGTTGGCCGCCTCGCACAGCGTATTCGCGGTATCCACCATGTCATCCATGATGATGCAGGTGCGATCTCTCACGTCACCGATGATGTTCATCACCTTGGCGACGTTGGGTTTGGGGCGGCGCTTGTCGATGATCGCCAACTCGCACTCGAGGCGCTTGGCAATCGCCCGCGCCCGCACCACGCCGCCCACATCGGGCGACACCACCATCAGATTCGGGTGATTGCGCTTCCAGATGTCGCCCAGCAGAATAGGGCTGGAATAAATGTTGTCGACCGGAACGTCGAAAAAGCCCTGAATCTGGTCCGAGTGCAGATCCATCGTCAGCAGGCGATCGATGCCAGCGCCCTGCAACATGTTGGCCACCACCTTGGCTGTGATCGCCACCCGCGCCGAACGGGTCCGGCGATCCTGGCGGGCATAGCCATAATACGGGATCGCGGCAGTGATGCGGCCGGCCGACGCGCGCTTCAATGCATCCACCATCACCATCACTTCCATCAAGGTGTCATTGGTTGGCTGGCAGGTCGATTGCAGCACGAACACATCCTTGCCGCGCACGTTCTCAAGGATTTCGACCATCACCTCGCCATCGGAAAAGCGCGCCACGGTGGCGCGGCCCAACCGGATATTGAGATGGCGCACCACATCGCTGGCCAGGCGCGGGTTGGCATTCCCGCTAAACACCATCAAGTTGTCTATGGACACGCGCGTCTCCGGCGGTTGGACTCAGACACCAAAACAAAAACAGCCGCCACTGGCGGCTGTTCACATAATCTGGCTGGGGAGGTAGGGATCGAACCTACGAATGTCGGAATCAAAATCCGATGCCTTACCACTTGGCGACTCCCCAACGGGTACTACTTAACTGAAATACGGGTATTGCTCAGGCGCAATAATCAAACAACGGATGCATGTCGAGGCCCTGCGCCACAAAACCCTGCATCGTGTCGGGCAGTTGGCGCAGCACGTTCCACGCCGCGTCTTCCGACCCAAATGATGCAAACACACAGGCACCCGAACCGGTCATCCGCGCCTCGCCAAACTGCGCCAGCCATTCAAGATAACGGGCGACTTCGGGATAGCGACTGACAACCACTGACTGCAGGTCATTTCGACCCATGCCTGCGGAAAAGCGCGCTATTTTAAGGGCAGGCGTGTTGCGCGTCAATTCCGGCGCAGCAAAAATTGCAGCGGTCGGCACCTGTACCGGCGGCATGAGCACCACATACCACGCTGGCGGCACGCTCAGCGGGCACAGGATTTCGCCCACGCCTTCGGCAATAGCGGTCTGGCCAAACACGAAAACTGGCACATCGGCACCCAATTGCAGCGCGAGTTGTTGTAATTTCTCACGCGACAGGTTGACCTGCCACAAGCGATTCAGCGCCAGCAGCACGGTGGCTGCATCCGAACTGCCACCGCCCAGCCCGCCACCCATCGGCAGGACTTTTTCGAGCCGGATGCTCACGCCCGCGCCTTCCGGGGCGCAGGTTTGCAGCAACTGCGCGGCGCGCACCGTCAAATCGTCGTCCTCGGCCACGCCAGGCAAATCGCGCTCGCGCATCACCCGACCGTCGTCACGCAATTCGAGGTGCACCGTGTCGGCGCGATCAATCAAGCGGAAGACGCTTTGCAACAGGTGGTAGCCGTCTGCGCGACGGCCGACAACATGCAAGAACAAATTGAGTTTGGCGGGGGCGGGGTAAGCGTGGCTCATTCGGCGGTCCAGTTGTCGGCCACCAGGCGGATTTCCAGCCCGTCGCGCGCCACCAGCAACTTGCGAGGGCGCGCAGGCGCATCAACAGCGTATTGCAGATAATCGATCACCCAGCCATCCTGTTTGAGCTGCGCCAGACGCCCGGCGGCATCACGCGTCGCTTCAAAAACACGGCCAGGCGCAGGGTGCGCTTGCACCCACCAGACCAAACCCGACACCGGCAGCGCATACCCGAGGGTTTCACGCGTCAGCGTCTCGACATCCGCCGCGTGCCGCGCGGGCTGATTGGGTAGCTCAAGCGCCGCGCCTTCAGCGTTGATCAGAATCCGGGCGACGCCCTGCCCCAACGGCGAGGTCAGCAACAGTTCATCCGATTGGGCACGGTGTTGCCAGTGGAGCGTCCCGGACAGGCTTTGCTCATCGGTTTGAATGCCGATGCGCCCCTGCAGAATCCAGTTGTCCGACAACCGCGCATCCACCGGCGCAGACGGGACAGGAACGGTCGAGGCACAACCGCCCAGCGCCAGCGTCAGCAACAGCACGACAATCCGGCGCGTCATCAGGGGTTCAGCCGGTGCAGGGTTTCCAGCAGCACTTCATTCTGGGGATGACTTTGCAGACCGGTCTGCCATAGCTTGCCAGCCTCATCGCGCTGCCCGCGTGCCCACAATACTTCGCCCAGATGAGCAGCAATTTCGGGGTCGGGACGGACTTTGTAAGCACGTTCCAGATACTCCTGCGCGCGCGCCAAATTGCCCGAACGATACTGCGCCCAGCCGACGCTATCCAGAATGTAGGCGTCATTGGGGGCCAGCGACAACGCCTTGTCCAGCAGGGTAATCGCTTCAGCCAGCCGATCGGTGCGATCAGCCAGCGTATATCCCAGCGCGTTGTAAGCCTGTGCATTGTCCGGACTCAGCGCAATCACCTTGCGCAAATCCTGTTCCAGCACATCCAGCTTGCCCAGCTTTTCGGCCACCATGGCGCGGTCATACAACAAATCGGACGCGCTAGGGTAGCGCTTGATGCCCTCCGACAGCGTCTCAAATGCCAGCGCATATTTTTTGGCGTCGCCCAGCAACTCGGCCTGCGCCTGAATCAGCCGCACGTTTTGCGCATCGTTTTCGCCATGCGTGAACGCCAGCAACGCACGGGCCTCATCCAGTTTGCCCGCCTGCGCCAGCAACGCGGCCTGTCGCGCGCGCGCCGACACCAGGTAATTGCCCGCCTTGACCTCGGCGTAATGCGCCGCCGCCACCTCGGGTTGCTTCATCCGCTCAGCCACCTGTCCCAGGTAGTAATACACCATGTCCGCATCGCGCGGTTCGTATTCCAGCGTTTCTGTCAGCAGGCCGCGCGCCGCCTCAAGATCGCCCATTTGCAAGGCCAGCAAACCCGTCGCCAGGGTCACCTCGGCATTGCGCGGCATCTCCTGGGTCAGCCGGGTGAACTCGGCGCGTGCCTCGGTGATCTGATTGGCGCTGACCAGCGAACGCGCATACGCCAGCCGCACTTCGCGCGCATGGGGATACTTGGCCAGAAAATCGCGCATGAAGGTCAGCGCATCGCTTAACGAAGTTTTGGACAGAATCTGTGCACGCATCAACGCAGCCGGTTCCCAGCCAGGACGCAGGCTGTCGGCCTGCTTCAATGCGGCATCCGCAACGTCCAGGCGCCCGCCGTGAAGCGCCGCCTGCGCGACCGCAAAGCGTGCTTCAGGCAGCGCCGGGTAATCGGCTGCCAGGCGCTCGGTCATGGCCAGCGCGGCCTGATGGTCACGCATTTTCCCGATCAACGCAGACATCTGCATAAAGACGTCTGCCGGAGTCTGCTTCAGCAAATTACGCAGAATGGGCTCGGCTTCATCGAGCTTGCCTTCATTCAGCAACAAGCCCACCAGAGTTTGTTGCGCGCGTTCCGAGTCCGGTTCAGCCGCCATCCACAACTGGGTGGCTTCCAGCGCACCCGCCTGATTACGCGCAAACATGGAAACCTCGGC
>JAABQE010000281.1 GCA_011391655.1 Hydrogenophilales bacterium | reverse complement strand
AGCGGGTCTGAGCGGGCCAGCGTTTCGCCGTAAATCCACCCAGCAGAGTTGAGCACGACGAAAAAAACGGCCATTGCCGCGGCCGCTTCCAGCACGCCCAGGAACAGGTAGGCACGGGCGATCAGGTTCCATGACAGCAACTGTTCGTTGCGCGCGCGCGGCGGCCGCCGCATCACGCCGGGATCGGGCTTTTCGGCGCCAAGCGCCAGTGCGGGCAGCATGTCGGTGCCGAGATCGACCGCAAGAATCTGGATGATGGTGAGCGGCAGCGGAATGCGAAACAGCACGAAGGCAAGATACGGCACCATCTCGGGGATATTCGAGGACAGGATGTAGGTGAGGAACTTGCGCAGGTTATCGAACACCGCGCGTCCCTCCTCGATGGCTGCGACGATGCTGGCGAAGTTGTCGTCGAGCAGGATCATGTCGGCCGCTTCCTTCGCCACGTCGGTGCCGGATACGCCCATGGCGATGCCAATGTCGGCGGTTTTCAGTGCCGGCGCATCGTTGACGCCGTCGCCGGTCACCGCAACGATCTCGCCCTTTTTCTGCAGCGCCTCGACCAGTTGCATTTTCTGCACGGCGGCCACGCGGGCGAACAGGATCTCCGGTTCATCCAGCGCCAGCTGGAGCTGGGCGGGCGTCAGCCGGCGCAGATCCTCACCGGTAATGACGACCAGTTGATCGGTCTTCACCAAACCGATTTCGCGGGCGATGGCCTCCGCCGTATGCGGGTGGTCGCCGGTCACCATGATCACGCGAATTCCTGCTGTAGCGCAGCGTGCAACGGCTTCCGGTACTTCGGGCCGGGGGGGATCCTCCAGACCGACCACTCCCGAGAGGATCAGGCCATGCTCCTCGGTGGGCAGGCTGTTTTCATCTCCGGCGCTTCCAGCCACACCGTAAGCGAAAGCCAGCACACGCAGACCAACCCCGGCCATTGCATCCTGCGCGGCGAGCAAACGGGTTTTGATGGCGTCATCGAGTGGTACCACCCTGCCGTCGAGATGCACGGATTCACACGTCGCGAGCACCGTCTCCAACGCACCCTTGCAGTACAGCAAGCGGCCTTGCGACGATTCAACCAGTACCGACATGCGCTTGCGGTCGGTGTCAAAGGGAATCTCGCTGATGCGCGTATACCCGTCGAGCCTGCCTGCCACCTGCCGCCCCATACTGGCCAGCGCCACTTCCATCGGGTCGCCCAGCCATTCATGCTTGCCGTGATTGTTGGTCTCTTTCAGATTGTGGCAAAGCGCTGCATTGACGAAGAGTGCCAGGTGATCGACTGCCAATCGCTGCTGCGTCAGCAGGTCGTCCGCCGTGACAAATTCACCGCCCAGCCACAAACGCCGCACCGACATGCGGTTTTGCGTCAGCGTGCCGGTCTTGTCGGACAGGATCACCGTGGTCGAGCCGAGCGTTTCCACTGCGGTCAGATGGCGCACCAGCGCGTTGCGCCTGGCCATGCGCTGCGTTGCCATCGCCAGCGACAGCGTCACTGTCGGCAGCAGGCCCTCCGGCACGTTGGCCACGATGATGCCGATAGCGAACAGCAGGTTTCCCCAGAACGGCAAGCCGAGCGCCTGCCCAATCAGAAAAAACACGCCGCCAAGCCCGGTGGCCAGCATGGCCACAATGCGGGACAGCCGCGCGATTTCGAGCTGCAACGGCGAAGCGGCTTCGCCTGCAGTCTGGGTCAGATGGGCGATCTTGCCGAACTCGGTGCGCATGCCGGTGGCGTACACCACCGCGCGTGCCTGCCCCGACACCGCCGAGGTGCCCGCCAGCACAATGTTGTCAGCGAAAAGCGGCGACACCTCCGGATGCGGATCGGCATTGCACGCCTTGGGCAGGGATTCGCCGGTGACCGTCGCGGTGTTGACGCGCAGGCTGAAGGCCTCGATCAGCCGGCAATCGGCTGGAATCAGGTCGCCTTCTTCCAGCAGCACAATGTCGCCCGGCACCAGCTCGGAGGCGAGCAGTTGCACGGCATCGCCGTCGCGAACCGCCACCACCTGTTGCGGCAGCAACTGGCGCAGCGCAGCGATCGCCCGCTCAGCCTTGTAGGCCTGCCAGAATGAAAAAATGCCGTTGATGAGGATGACACCGACAATGGCAATCCCCAGCCGCGCCATGCCCTGGCCGGGGTCGAAATATTCGGCAAAAAACGCCAGCGCCGCAGCCAGCCACAGGATGATGGCAAAGAAGTGGGTGAATTCACGGGCGAACCCAAGCAGCAGGTTCTCTCGACGTACTTCCTCGACATGGTTCGGGCCGAACTCCAGACGGCGCCGTTCCGCCTCGGACGCGGTCAGCCCCGCAGCCGAGGTATGCAAGCTGGCGAGAGACTGCTCGGCAGTGAGGCTTTGAATGTGCACGGTTAACCCAACAGTTTCATCACCACTCAGCATAGTGCAGCGGCCCAAAAAAATCGGACACACCGAACCCTGCGCGCCTTGTAGCCAGAATATTGCCTGCGCCATGTTGATCATGGCGTGAATTGCGCTTGATAGGTGTCAGGTTTGTACTAACTTGAGATGTCTTGGCATCGAGCAAAGATAAAAGTTGGGCGGACAGTTTTCCGCCTTTTTGAGGCGGCAACCTTGGCGGCCGAGACCAAGCCCAGGACAACCGAAATCAAAATTCAGTAAAGCGTGTATTGCCGCCTTGTGCACCTGCGGTTCACAAGGCGGCAATGACAGCGACGCGCTGCACAGCGTGTCAGTCCATCCGTTAATCCACAAGGAGCAACAAATGAAACAGTCTTTCCTTATTCCGATGGTTCTGGGTGTCCTGACGGTCTCAAGCAACGCCGCCCTGGCTGCGGATCAGGCGACTACACAATCACAGGCGCAAGCCCAAACGCAAACCCAAGCGCAGGAGCAGGTGTATGGCAGCCAGTTGATGACCCAGCAGGAACGGCTTGAATACCAGTCGAGAATGCAGTCGGCCAAAACGGCTGAAGAGCGCGAACGCATCCGCGCGGAGCATCACACGCAAATGCAGGAGCGGGCAAAGGTACGTGGCGTAACCCTGCCCGATACGCCTCCCGCCACGGGCGGTGGCATGGGATATGGGGGCGGCATGGGCGGCGGTACGGGTAGTGGTATGGGCTCGGGTGGCAAAGGATCGGGCGGACGCTGATGCCTAACGCAAGGGGAACAAAATGAAATCCCAATTCACGGGTTTCCAGCCCATCCGGCGCGACCGCCTGATTCAGGAGGCGCGGCACGACAGCTACCAGGTCACACACAAACTGCATGAACCCACGGTGTGTCCACAGTGCGGCGCCGTGTTCCACGGCGGGCGCTGGCAATGGTTATCCAGGCCCGCTCAGGCCCACGAAAAAATGTGTCCGGCCTGCCACCGCATTCATGACGAATTTCCGGCTGGCTATGTGAGTGTGAGCGGTGCGTTCTTCAAGGATCATCGCGAGGAATTGCTGCGCCTGGTCAAGAACGAGGAAACGCACGCCAAGGCGGAACATCCGCTGAAACGGATCATGAAAATCGAGGATCAGGCGGACACGACCCTGATTACCACGACGGATATCCATCTCGCTCGCGGCATCGGCGACGCACTGCATCATGCCTACCAGGGCGCGCTCGAATATCACTACAACGCGCAGGAAAACCTGCTGCGCGTGGTGTGGGAGCGATAATCATCAATTGGGCGCATGCCTTCAAGCCATGCAGTACCCTGACCATGCAGCCCGCATTGAAATACGCGCCTCCTGCCCCGATCTAAAAAAGTATATTGATACCCGGCAATCGCGCCTGAACAGGAGATTGAATGACTACGCTCACCCCTTCCCATCTTGATCAACTCCACATGCAGTTGAAAAAGGATTACCAGGCGTTATTGATCGAGGTGCGCCAGGAACTGGAAAATTCGGGCCAGCAACATCGCATCGACCTGCTCAACCGCGAACCCGGCGACAGTGGCGATGAATCAATGGCCACTGCACTGGCTGACTTCAACCTGGCGGTTGTGGATCGCCATGTGCACGCGTTACACGATATCGAAGCTGCTTTCCGGCGTATCAAGGACGAAGCGTATGGCGTGTGTATCGATTGCGGAGACGACATCGCCTTCGCCCGCCTGCAGGCCTACCCGACCGCCAAGCGCTGCATCGTGTGCCAGGAAAAACGTGAGCGGGAATACGCGCAGGCAGGCCACCCCAGCATGTAATCCTCCATTAAACCGGCAGCCGGCGGTTCAAATCCTTCCCCGAATTGACGGGCAAAACCCGGTAGCCGGCTTGGGCAGACAGCCTGGGCCGCTAGTTTGTGGTCGGCGCGAAATGACGCGCAAACCAGTCCGCAGCCAGGCGCGCCACGTCTTCCAGGGTCCCGGGCTCCTCGAACAGATGAGTGGCGCCGGGAACGATGATCAGCTTTTTTTCACAGTGCAGCTGGTCATAAGCCTGCTGGTTGAGGTCGATCACGCCATCATCCCAGCCGCCGACCAGCAACAGCGTCGGCGCCTTTATGTTGGCCAGCGTTTCACGGCTCGCCAGATCGGGTCGCCCCCCGCGCGACACCACAGCTGAAGCTTCCGGGCCCAGCAACGCGGCAGCCTCAAGCGCAGCGGCGGCCCCGGTGCTTGCGCCAAAAAATCCGAGTGGCAGGTTCCGCGTCGCTTCCTGCGCACCCACCCAGCGCGCCGCGTCCAGCAGGCGCCGCGTCAACAATCCGATATCAAAACGCTGGGCATAATCCAGGTCTTCTTCCGGCGTCAGCAGGTCCATCAGCAAGGTGCCGACGCCTGCCTGCCGCAGCACGCCGGCCACATAGTTGTTGCGCGGCGAATGGCGCGACGAACCGCTGCCGTGGGCGAACAGCACCAGACCCGTTGCGCGCGCGGGAATCTCTAGCATGCCTTCAATGGTGGCGCTGCCGGCCGGAATGTGGACGAGCGTGGAGGTACTCACAACCGCTGCGCCGGATGCAGGGCGATAGGAATACGGCGGTTGCCGAATGGATCGCCGAACGCACCGAACCGGCCGGAAATGGCTGTTTCACAATGTGGGCAGCGACCATCCGGCGTCACGCTGTAATGATCGATGCGATACCAGTCGCGCACGATCAGTGGCTCATGACACTCCGGACAGAAGGTGGTGCCGCCTGTGGTGTCGTGCACGTTGCCGGTGTAGACGTAATGCAGTCCGGCCTTGAGCGCGATGTCGCGCGCGCGAGTGAGCGTGGACCCGGGCGTGGCCGGCACATCGCGCATTTTCCAGTCGGGGTGGAAGGCGGAGAAATGCAATGGCACGTCGGGACCCAGTTCGCGCATGATCCACTGGCTCATCGCCCCGATCTCGGCGTCGGAATCGTTCTGCCCCGGTATCAGCAGCGTGGTGATTTCGAACCAGACCGTGGTCTCGCGTTTCAGATAAATCAGCGTGTCGAGCACCGGCTGCAGATGCGCGCCGGTCAGCTTGACGTAAAACTCATCGGTAAACGCCTTCAGATCGACATTGGCCGCGTCCATCTTGGCGTAGAACGCACGGCGTGGCGCGTCATGAATGTAGCCGGCGGTGACCGCCACCGTCTTGAGGCCGCGCGCATGGCAGGCGTCGGCCACGTCCATCGCGTATTCTGCAAAAATCACCGGATCGTTGTAGGTGAAGGCCACGCTCTTGCAGCCGCTGCGCTCGGCGGCGGCGGCGATTTCGTCGGGCGACGCCTGATCCATCAGCGTGTCGGTCTCGCGCGACTTAGAAATATCCCAGTTCTGGCAAAACTTGCACGCCAGGTTGCAGCCGGCGGTGCCGAAGGAAAACACCGATGAGCCGGGGTAAAAATGATTCAGCGGTTTTTTCTCGATCGGGTCGACGCAAAAACCGGACGAACGGCCATAGGTGGTGAGCACCATCTGCCCGCCTTCCATCTTGCGCACAAAGCACAGGCCGCGCTGGCCCTCATGCAACTTGCAGTCGCGCGGGCACAGGTCGCACTGGATACGGCCATCGGGCAGCGCATGCCACCAGCGCGCGGGGTAATGCGATTCGGGAATACTCATCATGTCGCCTTTAAACAGGATCGTAGATTTATCGTGGATTTTTTGCGGGACGGCCTTAACTTTTCCCATCCTCCGACGATTCAGAACGTAACAGCGGCTATCAGTTCCAGCTATTGCCACCCCATCTGTAAAGATGGTGGCCGGGACATGCACGTTGAAACCATCCATCTCAATATAGGGAGAAAATCATGGCAGCGGTGATCAACACCAACATTGCCTCGCTCAATACCCAGCGTAATTTGGGCATGTCGCAATCCGCACTCAACACCTCGATTCAGCGCCTGTCTTCCGGCCTGCGCATCAACAGCGCAAAAGACGACGCAGCCGGCCTGGCCATTTCCGAGCGGATGAACGCTCAGGTCCGCGGCCTCAACGTCGCTGCCCGTAA
>JAABQE010000280.1 GCA_011391655.1 Hydrogenophilales bacterium | reverse complement strand
ACCGAGCTGCACGCCGTAGATCAGGCCATACAGCACATGCGCGGCGTCGAGCTCGCCGTTCACCAGCTTGTCGCGCACCGCAGCCCACGAGGCCTCTTTAGACGGCGTGATGGTGAGACCGTATTTCTTGTCGAAGCCCTTCACCGAGGCCATCACCACCGACGCGCAGTCGGTCAGCGGAATGAAGCCGATGCTGAGGTTGGGCTTTTCCGGCGCATCGCTGCCCGCCGCCCAGGCGCCCTGACGCACGCCCGGCGAAACCAGTGTCATCAACGCCGCCGCTGCGGACAGGCCGACGGTCTTTTTCATGAAATCCCGCTTGCTCGCATCCTGCACAACCGGTTCGTTTACCCGCACGATTTTTTTGGTGTCGCTCACAGTGTTCTCCAAATACCCAGAGGGCATAAATAAAAAAGGCGTCGCCCGATGGGGCGGACGCCTTTGTCCGTTGATGTAATGGTTGCCCGGTGATCCTGAAAGCCACGCCATTGCAGCTGTTCAATTCAGGTTTAGCAATGGCTGTGCCAGACCTTTCAATTCATTGTATTAATTAAACTTTTCATGATTTTCATTAAGTGCATTCAGGCCCGCAAGGCATCTTGCGCACCAATGCCGTGCAGCCAGATTCAGGCATGCACCATTCAGGCAAGCGGCCGTTGCAGCACCTGCCGCGCGACATCGGCCAGCTTCATGCCGCGATCCATCGCGGTCTTGCGCATCTCGCGATAGACCTCGGATTCCGTTGCGCCGGTTTGCTTGATCAGATGCGCCTTGGCCTGGTCGATGAGTTTGCGCTCGCTGAGTTCGAGCCGGGTTTGTTCGAGCTGGTCGTGCAGCGCCTGATGCGCCTCGAAGCGCGACATGGCCACATCCAGGATAGGTCTAAGGCGAGCGGGGTCGAAACCATCCACCACATACGAGGTCACCCCCGCCTGTGTTGCTGCGCGAATCGAGTCCGCACTGCCGTCGCCGGTAAACATCACGATCGGGCGCGGGCAATCCTGATTCACCACGCAGATGTGTTCCAGCGTGTCGCGGTCGGGCGAGTCCTGCGCGATGATCACCACGTCGGGACGCAGCGCCTGTATCTGCGCATCCAGACTACGCGCGGAATTGAGCGTGGCCATCACCACACAGCCCGCTGCTTCGAGCGCGGGCACCAGCATCGCCAGCCGGTCGGGCTGGTCTTCAACAATCAATACACGCATGTTTATATCGGCATCCGGATTCGCCACAAAAAAGGGCGGCCTCCGCAGAGGCCGCAAGTCGGAGGAGACTGCCTGAGCAACCGGCCTTGCGGTTTGGGTGCTCATACTTGATCTAGCAGGTAATGTGCCAGACTAAAAAAACATATAACGATCAGTTATTTACCGTGTTTACGCAGCGACCAGACCCACATCAGCCTGAACCGTAGCAGTGCAACATGGCGAAAACCGGCTCAAAACGGGGCGTCACGTGGCATCGCTGCCACTGGTCGGGCGCGCGCCTCACCAGAAAATCATTCACGATGAAGGTGCGCCGTCCACTAAAATTCACCGACAATCGACCGGATTGATGTTTGACTGCCTTTGATGCCGATTCCCACTTTCACCGAAGCCGATTTACTGCGCTGGTTCAATGCACATGAACTCCGCAAGGCGCGCCCCTACCTGGATTACATTGCGCGCCTGGAAGCCAGGGCCGATTTCATCCAGGCCTATGTGCTGGGCACTGCCCCCAAGCCCTACCGGACCGAGATCCAGTTCAGCCTGAATACAAAAGGGGAGGTGGCGATTTCGCCCCACTGCACCTGCCCGGTGGGCTGGCATTGCAAACACACTGCGGCCACCTTGCTGGCCTGGCTCAACCAGGACAAGCAGCCGGACACGCTCAATCCGGCCGTGCTGAGCTGGCTGGATGACTTTCGCCGCGCCCAGGCGCTCACCGCCAAACCCAAAAAAGCGCCCAGCAAACGCGAGCGGCTGTTTTATTGCCTGGTCCCGCAATCGTCGCAAGGGATGCGCGTGCAGTTCATCAAGGCGCGTGGCGACGGCCCGGCCCAGCTGTCACATGGCGATGAATGGTCGAATGTCGAGCGCGCCCTCAGCAATCCACCCAGCTTCATCAACGACGAGGACATGACGATCCTGCCGCTGCTCTGGGCGATGCGCGACAAACAGGCCTACCTGCCGCATTTTTCGCTCTCCGGCGACAAGGGCGAAACCGCCTTGCAACGGATGCTGGCGAGCGAGCGATTGTTCTACGGCGCAAGCGACCCCATCCCATTGCGCATGGGCGGCATGCGCGCAGCCCAACTGCAGTGGCAGACCGACGCGCAGCAGCGCACCCGCGCCCGGCTTGTCGCCGAGCCCCCTGCCAGCCAGATCCTGAGCCTGAAACAGCTGTGGTATGTGGACGCCGAGTCCGGTGAAATCGGCGTACTCGAATCGCCGCATTCCACCAGCCAGATTGCGCGCCTGCTCGAACTGCCGCCTTTATCCGCAGTGGATCTACCGGTGGTGGCCGGCGCGCTGGCGGAACTGGCGCCCACCCTGCCCCGTCCGCAGGCTGCGGGCGACCTGCGTTGCGTTGAAGCGCCGCCGCTGCCGGTGCTCACGCTGGGCACGCTGGAAACATTCGGCATGGCGCATTACCGCGACTATCCCTACAGCTACAAGGACATACTGTTCGACTACGCCACGCTGGGATTTCGCTATGCTGAATTCGAGTTTGCGCCGGGCGACCTCAATGAATTCGTGACGGCTAAAAACGGGGAAGCCGTGCGGGTGAAGCGCGATGTAAAGCGCGAAGCCGACTACCTGCGGCAACTTGCGCAAATCGGCTTCCTGCCGGTTCCGGCGCGCACCTTCATCTACGGAAAATCGCTGCCGGGCAACGCACTCGGCCTGGCCAATGAATCCGCATGGCCCCGCTTCATGGCTGACCACCGCGCCGCCTTGCAGAACGACGGCTGGGTGCTGCACATCCAGACAGGCTTTCGCCACCATCTGCTGGAAGCCCAGGCATGGGAGGCCGAATTCAAGGACGACGGCAGCGGCTGGCTGCAATTCGATCTGGGCGTGGTGCTCGAAGGACAGCGACTGCCGCTGGCGCCGCTGCTGCATGACTTGTTCCGGCGCGACCCGCGCTGGCTCGACGCAGCCCAGCTGAATCAGCTACCCGACAGCGAAAGCATCACCCTGCAGACACCCGACGGCATGCGCTTCGTCACCCCCGCCGCGCGCATCAAGCCGCTGGCGCACACGCTCATCGATCTGTTCGACTCGCGCCCTGAAGGCGCACTGCGGGTGTCGCGATTCGACGCGCCGCGGCTGGCCGATCTGGCCCAACAAGAAAACTGGCAATTCAAGGGCGAGGCTGCCGTCATGGCTTTGGCCAGACAATTGCAGCAACGCGGTGGCGTCACCGCCGTCACCCCGCCCACAGGACTGCAACTGGAGCTGCGTCCTTACCAGCGCGAAGGCCTGGCCTGGCTGCAATACCTGCGCGAACAGAATCTGTCAGGCATCCTCGCCGACGACATGGGGCTGGGCAAGACCGCGCAAGCGCTGGCGCATTTGCTGCTGGAAAAAGAAGCCGGGCGGCTCGACCGCCCCGCGCTGGTGGTGTTGCCGACCTCACTGATATTCAACTGGAAGCGCGAAGCCGAGCGCTTCGCCCCCGACCTGCGCGTGCTATCGCTGCACGGCAAGGACAGGATGGAGCGGTTCCCGCTCATCGCCGAACACGATGTCGCGCTCACCACCTACCCCCTGTTATGGCGCGACCACGACAGGCTGGCCAAACTGCAATGGCATATGTTGATTCTGGATGAAGCGCAAACGGTGAAAAACGCCGGTGGCCGCGCCGCTAAAATCGTTCGCGATATCGATACGCGGCATCGCCTGTGCATTACCGGCACCCCCATGGAAAACCACCTGGGCGAGCTGTGGGCGCAATTCGATTTTCTGCTGCCGGGGTTTCTCGGTGAGGCCCGGCAGTTTGCCCGCACCTTCCGCACCCCGGTGGAAAAGCACGGCGACAGCATCCGCGCCGGGATACTCGCCAGGCGCGTGGCGCCTTTCATCCTGCGCCGCCGCAAGGAAGACGTGGCGAAAGAGCTGCCGCCCAAAACCATCATCGTGCGCAGCGCCGAACTGGTCGGCGGCCAGCGGGATTTATACGAAACCGTGCGCAGCGCGATGGACGAAAAAGTGCTGGAAGCAATTGCGCAAAAAGGCTTTGCGCGCAGCCAGATCGTCATCCTCGACGCGTTGCTGAAATTGCGCCAGGTGTGCTGCGACCCACGCCTGCTCAAAAGTGCGGGCGCACAATCGGTAAAAGAGCGCGCCAAACTCGATCTGCTGATGGACATGCTGCCCGAAATGCTCGACGAAGGCCGCAAGGTCCTGCTGTTCTCGCAGTTCACCTCGATGCTCGCCCTGATCGAAACCGAACTCGTCGCGCGCAAGATCCAGTACGTCATCCTCACCGGCAGCACCGTTGACCGAGAATCCGTCATCCGCAGCTTTCAGGAAGGCGACGTACCCGTGTTTCTCATCAGCCTGAAAGCGGGTGGCGTCGGCCTCAACCTCACCGCTGCCGACACCATCATCCACTACGATCCGTGGTGGAATCCCGCCGTGGAAAACCAAGCCACCGACCGCGCCCACCGAATCGGCCAGACCAGGCACGTGTTCGTTTACAAGCTGGTGGTGGCAGGCAGCATCGAGGAAAAGATTCTCGCCCTGCAGGAGAAAAAAGCCGAGCTCGCCGCCAGCGTGCTATCGGAAGACAGCGCCGCGCTCGCCAAATTCGGCGAGGCCGATATCCGCGCCCTGCTGGCGCCGCTCCCCTCCACTGACCTGACGCCTTCATAAGACGCCGACTCCAGCGCCACCGGACGCAGCATGGACAAGCGCACTCGTCATGCCTCAAATCAGGCTTTATGGCAGTTGGGATGCTGTTCTGGTTTGTCGGAAATCTTTACACTTGTGGGCGGATACTTGGACAGGAAAAACGCAGGCGACTGATTCTTAATGGATAAAGATTTTTGGAACATTTACTGCTTGATATTCACAAACGGACCAATCGTGGCTTGAAAAGTTGAGCAACCGCTCACTCCACCCCGGAATCATCTCGAAGGAATGTCATGCATAAAAGCCTTGTTCTTGCGGTCGCATTAGCCATCAGCGCAATGGGGACTGCCGTTGAGGCCTCTCCCATTCAGGTGTTCTACTCCGATTTCAATGGCTCGTTGCCTGCCGAGATTGCCCCGGGTTCCGCCACATTGACGGGCGTACAGGGATTTAATGGGTATGGCCCAGCAGGCAACCAGTTCAGCGGGAACTTCCTGCGCAGTGAAACCGGCAATACGGTGACACTGTCTCTCACCGGTCTGCCCACGCATGACACCATCAGTTTGGAGTTTCTGTTCGCGGCGATCGACTCGCTAGACGGCACGGGCTCATTTCCGGCGGGAGACTTTTTCAAAATAGTCTTCGACGGTGTAACGCTGTTCAGCGAATCATTTGCCAACGCCACGCCCAACCAGATACAAAGTTACGTTTCACCTGCGGGGGTGGAACTCGCACGCCACGTTGATCTTGGCTTTACTGGTCCCGGCAGTTACTTCACAGACAGCGCCTACAATCTCGGTGCTGATCCCCGCTTCGCAAACTTTGCGCACACAGACTCAAATGCGACGATCGACTTCTTCATTTTTGGAGAGGGCAACCAGAATCTCAGCGATGAATCCTGGGCGATGGACAACCTGCGCGTGAGCGTCACAACGCGAGCTGCGGTTATTCCAGAGCCGGCCTCACTGGCGCTTTTAGGAATCGGACTCGCCGGTTTGGGGGCCATGCGTCGCCGCAAGACGGCCTGACCCCTCAACTCTCCCAACGCAAGCCGACACCCTGGGTGTCGGCTTTTTTGTGCTTGATTCAATCACCCCGCGTGCCTGCTCCAGCGTCGGCCACCTTGATGGCAATTCGGCCCCCGCTCTTGCCTGTCAGTTCACTCAGCGCCCGCCAAACAACCCAATAAGTCCGATCACAATCAAATAGATGGCGACGATGAAGTTCAGCAGACGCGGCATCGCCAGAATGAGAATGCCGGCGATCAGCGAAATCAGCGGGGTGAGGCTTAAAGTCATGTTCATGTTTTATTTCCTTGGTTCAGTGTGGACGGGGGGAAGGGTCATTATTCTCACTTCGATTGCGTGATCCTGGCAGTCGTCGATCAGCGGAATGCGTGTTTTGGGACGTTTGACGCCTGCAGCGCGTGTGGCAGACCGTCCCGCGTGAGTGTGTGTGCTATTGATCAGGCACGCAGATGTTTTTAGCTGTCACCCCGGCTTTTGCCGGGGTGACGAAACTTCAAACTTCAACTGGCCGAATCAATAGTGATCCCGCTCTTTTTTCTGCTCGTGATTCCGTTCCTGCTCGCGGG
>JAABQE010000279.1 GCA_011391655.1 Hydrogenophilales bacterium | reverse complement strand
CGCGTCACCGACGTCGGGCGCACGGCTTCATGCGCTTCCTGTGCGTTCTTGGTTTTGGCCTTGTAAGTGAGCGCAGTCGGCGGCAGGAAATCCTTGTCGAAGTTGGCACCCACATACTTGCGGATGTCGGTGATGGCTTCCTGTGCCAGGTTTACCGAGTCGGTACGCATGTAGGTGATGAGGCCGACCGGGCCTTCACCGAGATCCATGCCTTCGTACAGTTGCTGCGCAGTGCGCATGACGCGGTCGGTGGTCATGCCGAGCTGGCGCACGCCGGCTTGTTGCAGCGTCGAAGTGGTGAACGGCGCGCCGGGATGGCGGGCGCGGCGTTTTTTCTCGATGCGCATGACGCGGGCATCTTTGGCTTCCAGCGTCGCCAGCCATTCCTTGCTGCGCGCCTCGTGCTCGACCGTGAACTGCTCGATTTTCTCGCCCTTGAAATGGCTGAGTTTGGCGCTGAACGGCTGTGCGCCCTTGTGACTGTCTAGATGCAGCGTCCAGTATTCGCGCGGATTGAACGCTTCGATTTCGAGTTCGCGCTCGACAATCATGCGCAAGGCGGGCGATTGCACGCGGCCTGCACTCAAACCGGGGCTGATTTTGCGCCACAGCAGCGGCGACAGGTTGAAGCCGACCAGGTAGTCCAGCGCGCGCCGCGCCTGCTGTGCATCGACCAGGTCGGTCGCGATCTCGCGCGGGTTGCGCACCGCGTCCTGTACCGCCGATTCGGTGATTTCGTAAAAGGCCACCCGCTTCATCGGCGTTTTGACCTTGCGTTCCTTGAGGATTTCGCTGATATGCCAGGAAATCGCTTCACCTTCTCTATCCGGGTCGGTTGCCAGCAACACTTCATCGGCTTTTTTGGCAGCCTTGACGATGGCTTCGACGTGCTTGGCGTTGCGCTCGATGATCTGATATTTCATGCTGAAAGTTTCAGTATCGACCGCGCCGGTTTTCGGCTCAAGGTCACGCACGTGACCGTAGCTGGCGAGGATTTCATAATCCGCGCCGAGGTATTTCTTCAGCGTTTTGGATTTGGACGGGGATTCGACGATAACAAGTTTGGACATGGCTCTAATGCAGGCGGTCCGGCTCGTGGTTCAGCAACATGTCTTCCAGATGGGTGAAATGCTCGATCAGGCCGCGGCTCCACAGCACGATCAGTGTCATCCAGCGGACGTGGTCGGGTTCGATGTCTTCGCCGCCCAACTCCATCAGTCCGGAAATCACCCATTCGCGTGACTCGGGATCGAGGATCTCGGCGCTGACCAGATACACCAGTTCGGCGCGGCAAGCGTCGTTCAGGCGTTCGAGCTCTTCGGGCGCGTAATGGCGGTCATAGGCCTGCGCCAGCCGTTCGTGGGTGGCGCTGCCGGCCAGATTGGCATACCAGTCGAGCGCGGCGTTGATGTCGGCTTCTTCAAATCCGGCGGCAAACAGGCGCTTTTCCAGCGCGTCACGATCAGGCGTCAGCGCCACCATGCGGAAGCTTTCGTAAAGGTAAACCAGGATATCGAGCATGATCTCAGTGTAATTTTTGGTAACGCCCGCCGGGCAAGGAAGCGATTCGCCCATCCAGTTCAAGCGTCAACAGCTTGGCCGAAAGCGCATCCAGCGTCAACCCGGTCGTTTGTGCCAGGGCGTCGAGGGTGGTCGGCGCGCCATCCAGCGCGTCCAGCACCGGGTCAATCGTTCTTTCCGGCAGCACCGGCGGCGTCAGCCGTTGTTGCCAGGCCAGTTCATCGAGAATATCGGCGGCGGACTCGACCAGCTTGGCCCCCTGCTTGATCAATGCATGGCAGCCGCGTGCCAGCGGCGAATGGATTGAGCCGGGGATGGCGAATACCTCGCGCCCCTGTTCGGTGGCGACGCGCGCGGTAATCAGCGAACCGCTGTCGGGCGCGGCTTCCACCACCAGCACCCCGCGACTGAGTCCGCTGATGAGCCGGTTGCGGCGTGGAAAGTGGCCGGGCAGGGGGGGCGTGCCCAATGCGAATTCGGATATGACCAGCCCATTTTCAGCCAGTTGATGCGCCAGTGCCTTGTTGCGTGCCGGATAAATGCGGTCGAGTCCGGTGCCGATGATGGCGACGCTCGAGCCGGCGCCTGCCAGTCCGCCGCGGTGGGCTGCTGCGTCTATGCCGAGCGCGAGTCCGCTGATGATGGTGAAACCGGCGTCGGACAGGGCGTGGGCGAAGGCTTCGGCATCACGCACCCCCTGCGGCGTCGCGTTGCGGCTGCCCACCACGCCGAGACCGGGCTGGTTCAACAGGCTGCGCCGCCCCTTGCAATAGAGCACTGCGGGCGGATCGGCAATTTCGAGCAGGCTTTTCGGATAATCCTCATCCGCCAGCGTCATCAGGCTGTTGCCAGGCTGGGCCAGCCAGGCCTGGGTGGTTTCAAGCAGCGCGGCGTCGGGCTCGCCCAGCAGCGTGTCGCACTGGGCCGTGGAGAGATGGGCTGACAGCGCCGTGCGCCCGGACGCCAAAACGGCCTCCGGAGAACCGAAGGCCGTTAACAGGCGGATCAGGCTGGTGTTGCCGACCCCTGGGGCGAGTGCTAGACGCAGCCAGGAATCAAGCATGGTTGCGCGGCCTATCGAGGGTGCTCAGGGCGTTTGTACCCGATCGAGCAGATACACCGGGCCGTTGGACTGCATGATGAGCGCATAGGACACCCGCTCATACACGCGATACACCATCACCAGCCCGCTCTGGGCATCCGGCAGCTTGACATCGCCATCGCTGCTGCTACTGAGACAGGTTTTGCGGAAGCTGCTGTTGACTTCGGCAACCTGGTCGTAGGTAACCTTGCCGTTTTCCTTCAGGCAACGCACATCGCTGTAAAGCCAGGCGCCGCCGTTGGGCGCGCCACCCGCTTCCTTGACCCAAGTCATGTTGCTGGTTTCGGCCGAGCTGAGTTTCACAGCCGCGCCTTCACGATACACCGACAGCACATGGCCCTGCTCCAGGCCGTCGCGGCTGCCACGGTCGATGACCACGGTTTGATACTGGCCGCTATCTGACATGCCGCCATACGCCGAGATGATGCGGCCGCTGATCTTGGTTTCGGGCGCATGCGGAATGTATTCAAACGCCGTGCCGTCATCCGCTTTAACCAGCTTGTCCTTGGGCAGGATTTCCTGCGCCGACTGGGTGATGCGGATTTTTTGCGGCGCACCTTCCACCAGCGTGAGCGCATCGCCCAGATATTCGACTTCATACCCCAGCAACTCGCCGGTTGCCGGATCGCTCAAGGCTTTACCCGGCCGCAGCACGTTCCAGCGGGTCACCCCCGGCTTGCCTCCCGTGGCAAAGGCTTCGTCACCGGTACCCAGCACGACGCGTTCGCTGTTGGTGCCCAGAATGAATGGCGTGCCTTCCAGTGCGTCCAGCGGAACAACGCGCGGCTGCGACAGAAACGGGAAAATCACCCGGCTGGGGATGGCTGGAATCGCCTCGCTGCCGAGTTCGGTCATACGTGCACCCGGTGAGAGTTTGACGGTACGCATGCCGCCTTTGCCGCCCTTGACCAGCGACAGGCGCGGCTCTTTGCCACTGCGGTCGAGCACAACCAGGTCGCCAGGATAAATCCAGTGCGGATTTTTGATCTCTTCGCGGTTCATGTTCCAGATCTGCGGCCAGCGCCACGGATCTTTCAAAAACTTACCGGAAATATCCCACAGGGTATCGCCTTTAACCACGACGTATTTGTCGGGGGCGTTGTCCTGCAGTTTGAGCGTATCGGCCAGCACGGGTGTGGCCAGCAACAGGGCAAGAGAAATAACAAATTGACGCACGGGAACCCCCTCCATTTAGACTTTGTCTCGCTTCAAGCTGAAAACAGCCGAGTTGAAAATAGTTGCATTGAAAATATACTGTGCGCCTAGCTTACGGCTATCACTCACCTTATATTTAGGGCAGCGTTTCACAAAAATGCAGAATTTGCATCAAAGTGTGCGCCCAGCTTATTAATTCGTAAAGCTTTTTATGGCCAGACTCGACATTTTGCATTACCCCGATGTGCGCTTGCATACCGTTGCCAAACCCGTGGTGGCGGTGGATGCCCGCATCCAGCAACTCGTCGACGACATGGCTGAAACCATGTACGCCGCGCCCGGCATCGGGCTGGCTGCCACGCAGGTTAATGTGCACGAACAGGTGGTGGTGATCGATATTTCCGAAACCCACGACGCTTTGCGCGTGTTCATCAACCCCGAAATCATCGCCCAGTCCGGCACCGAAGAAAGCGAAGAAGGCTGCCTGTCGGTGCCCGGCATTTATGACCGGGTGACACGTGCCGAGCGGGTCAGCGTGCGTGCGCTGGATCGCAACGGCAAGTCGTTTCAGATGGAAGCCGACGGCCTGCTGGCGGTGTGCATTCAGCACGAAATAGATCATTTGAAAGGCAAGGTATTCGTTGATTACTTGTCCGGACTCAAGCGCAACCGCATCAAGGCCAGGTTGCTCAAGCAGGCGCGTGAGCACCGCCCCGATGCTGCGCCGCGCCGTGCGTCGCTCTGAGTCCGCTTGCCCGTGCGCATAATCTTTGCGGGCACCCCGCCGTTTGCCGCGGCTGCCCTCATTGCCCTGGCGGATGCCGGGCATGACATTGTTCTGGTGCTGACCCAGCCCGACCGGCCAGCCGGACGCGGCATGAAGCTGACCCCCAGCGCGGTCAAGCAGGCTGCGCTGGTGCGTGGGTTGCCGGTCTATCAGCCGCCAAGCCTGAAAGCGCAGGATGCCCAGGCTGAACTGCGCGCAGCGGACGCCGACGTCATGGTGGTCGCCGCGTATGGCCTGATTCTGCCGCAAGCCGTGCTCGACCTGCCGCGTTTTGGCTGCCTTAATATTCACGCTTCACTGCTGCCGCGCTGGCGCGGCGCGGCACCGATCCAGCGCGCGATTCTGGCCAACGATGCGGAAACCGGCATCACCATCATGCAAATGGACGCCGGGCTAGATACCGGCGCAATGCTGTCAAAAACCACGCTGCCGATTCGTGACGACGACACCGCCGCCAGCCTGCACGATGCCCTGGCCACCGCAGGCGCGGCCGCCATCGTGGCGGCGTTGGCGAATGTCGCCTCGCTGGTGCCGGTGGCCCAGGACGATACGCTCGCCACCTACGCGGCCAAACTCACCAAAGAAGAGGCGCAGCTCGATTGGCGCCAGCCCGCAGACACCCTTGCGCGTGCGGTGCGCGCCTACTGCCCGGCACCGGGCGCATGGACGCTGCTGGATGGCGCGCCGCTTAAAATCTGGTCGGTTCAGGCGGTGGCTGGTTCGGGGACGCCAGGCGAAGTGTTGCGTGCCGACGCCGACCAACTGGTTGTGGCGTGCGGCGACGGCGCGCTGGCCCTGCGGGAGCTGCAGCCCGCCGGCAGCAAGCGGATGACGGCGGCGGCGTTTCTGGCCGGGCGCTCATTCGTGCCAGGTACCCATTTGGGGCAATAAGCTGGGGGCGCGTTGCATGCCCCTGTATCATCTGCCGCTTTTCGACGCGGCAGGCATTTCATGAATCAACCCACCCTTCAGGCCGTCCCTCACGATGCGTAATTTGCAAAAACTAGCCGCTGGCATCCTGGAAGAAGTCCTGGATGGCGCAGCCTTGCATCAAGTGTTGCCGCATCGTCTGCAGCAATTGCAAACACCCGGCGAACGGGGCGCGTTGCAGGATATTGTGTATGGCAGCCTGCGTCAGCTGGGGCGTCTGGATTGCTGGCTGGCCGCGCTGCTAGAGCGTCCGCTGACCGATCCGCAGCTGGGTTGGCTGTTGCGGGTGGCGATTTATCAGTTGGCGTACACGCGCGCCCCTGCGCACGCGGTGGTGCATAACGCCGTGACCGCAGCGGGTGAAGGCTGGCGGCGCGGGCTGGCCAATGCGGTCTTGCGTAATTTTCAGCGCCGTCGCGCCGAGCTGGAAAAGCTGGCGGAGGCGCAGCCGTCGGCGCGCTGGTCCCATCCCGACTGGTGGATCGCCAAGCTGCAAGCCGAGCATCCGGATCATTGGCAAGGCATTCTCGAAGCCGGCTTGCTGCATCCGCCGTTCACGCTGCGTGTCAATGCCCGCCATGGCGATGTGGCGAGCTATTTGCAGCGCTTGAGCGAGGCCGATCACCCGGCGCGGCAAACCGGTGACGATGCGGTCACGCTCGACAAGGCGATATCGGTGCACAGCTTGCCGGGCTTTGACGAAGGCCAGGTGTCGGTGCAAGACGCCGGCGCGCAATGGGCGGCGCGCCTGCTCGATGCGCAGCCGGGCGAGCGGGTACTGGATGCCTGCGCGGCGCCCGGCGGCAAGACCGGCCATATTCTGGAACGCGCGTGCGATGTGGAATTAACCGCCCTCGACGTGGATGCCACCCGGTTGGCCCGGGTGCAGGAAAACCTCGACCGCTTGCATCTGAGTGCCAAGTTGATTGTGGGTGACGCGTCGAATCCTGACGCATGGTGGGATGGCCAACCGTTTGACCGCATTCTGGCCGACGTGCCGTGCAGCGCGTCCGGTGTCGTGCGCCGCAATCCCGACATCAAATGGTTGCGCCGTCCCGATGACATTGCCCAATTCACGGCGCAACAGGCGGTGATGCTGGAAGCCCTGTGGCGATTGCTGGCACCGGGTGGCAGATTGCTTTACGCTACCTGCTCGGTGTTCAACGAAGAAAACGACGGGCAAGTGCAGGCGTTTTTGACGCGCCACGCCCAGGATGCCAAGCGCCTTCCTCTACCCGGCCCTTTGTCTGATGGGTCGTTGTTGCCTGATGCGGAACATGATGGTTTCTTTTACGCACTGTTGCAAAAGACCTGACGCCGCCTGGCGCGCGTGGGCCCGTTTCTGGCTGGCCGGGCTGTGGCTGGCTGGCTGGCTGGTTGCCGCATCGGGTGCGCTCGCCGCTGATAAAAGCATAGTCAGGACTGCGTCCATTCGCGCTACGCCCCAAGGCTATGTGCTGGATGCCGACGTCGATATTGCACTCACCCCCACCTTGGAAGATGCGCTGATCAAAGGCATCAACCTGTATTTTCTGCTGGAGCTTGAGCTGACCCGGCCAGGCAGCTGGTATTGGTTTGACGATGACATCGCCGAACCCGTGCGCAAGATGCGGATTTATTACCATTTGCTGCTGCGGCGCTATGTGGTGGAGTCTGGTTACGTCACCCGCACCGCGGAGACCCTGGATGACGCATTGGCTATGCTGGGGCGGGTCAGCGAATGGCAGGTGCTGGAGCGCGGCGCGCTGAAAACCGGGCGGCGCTACGATGCGAGCCTGCGCCTGCGGCTGGACACGTCCCAGCTGCCCAAGCCCTTGTCCGTTGGGGGGGTGACTGGCGACAAGTGGGAGTTGGCGACACCCTGGCACAACTGGTCGTTTGATGCCCCCGCTGCACCTGTTATTCCGCCGCCCCCTTGATGCGCAAATTGATCGCCGCCGCCCTGATCGTGGGCATCGTGTTGTTGACGCTGCTGTTTTATGCCAGTGGCGAAAGCATCCAGTTTTCTGACAACCTGTCGGTGCTGTTCATCGTCGGCGGGGTGCTTGGGGCCATTCTGCTGGTGCTGCTGGGGTGGCGGCTGTGGTGGCTGCAAAAACGCATCCGCCGGGGCGTGTTCGGCGCCAAGCTCACGCTGAAACTGCTGCTCATGTTCAGTGTCGTCGCCATGGTGCCGGGTTTGGTGGTGTATGGCGCCTCGGTGTTTTTTCTCAACCGCTCCATCGAAACCTGGTTTGACGTGCGGGTCGACAATGCGCTGGCTTCCGGGGTCAAGCTCGGCCAGGTCGCGCTCGATGACCTGCTGAGCGAACTGAACAACAAGGCGCAGCGCATGGCCTTGACGCTGTCGGACGAAGGTCTGGGAACGATCATCACCAGCCTGTCAACGCTGCGCGAGCAAAGCACGGTGCAGGAACTGACGCTGTTCAACGAACGGGGCAGCGTCATTGCCCACGTCAGCGGCGAGCGCGGCACCCTGCTGCCGGTCCTGCCCGAACGCAGCGTGCTGTGGCAGGTTCGCCAGCAGCAGCCTTACAGCCGCATCGAAGAGATTCCCGAGCGTGGCCTCATCATGCGCGTCATCGTGCCGGTGTACACCAGCGAGCTGACCGGCGAAACCCGTGTCCTGCAACTGGTGCAGCCGGTACCGGCCAGCCTCGAACGGGATGCGCAGGCGGTGCAGTTGGCGTACCAGGAATATCAGCAGATCGCCGTCTCGCGGCAAGGCCTGAAGCGCATTTATGGCGTCGCGCTGACCCTGACCTTGATGCTGGCGCTGCTGATGACCTTCGTCATTGCCTACCTGATGTCGGATCGCCTTGGCGCCCCGCTGCGCACCCTGGCGCGCGGCACCCGCGCGGTGGCCAAGGGCGACTTTTCGCAGATGCAGCCGATCTCCAGCCGCGACGAACTGGGCGTGCTGATCGACTCGTTCAACCGCATGACGCGACAACTGTCGGATGCGCGCGAACAGGCCGCGCGGAATCACCAGGAAACCGGGCAGGCCAAGGCCTTTCTGGAGCGGGTGCTGGCGAACTTGTCTTCCGGCGTGGTGGTGCTGGACGAAAGCCTGAATGTGCTTGCCGTCAATAGCGCGGCTGCGCTGATTCTGGGGGTGGAGCCGTCCGCCCTGCAGTCGCAAAACTTGTCCGCCCAGACACAGCCGGATGACGCGCTGCGTGATTTCAGCATGCGGGTGGCAGAACGCTTTGCGCGTCACGAAGAAGAATGGCAGGAACAGATTGATTACAACGCCAGCGAGGGCAGGCAAACCCTGTTGGTGCGCGGCACCCACCTGCCGCCGGGAATGGAGCGCGGCTATGTGCTGGTATTCGACGATGTCACCAAACTGATCAACGCCGAGCGCAACGCCGCGTGGAGCGAAGTGGCGCGTCGGCTGGCACACGAAATCAAGAACCCGCTTACCCCGATCCAGCTGTCGGCCGAACGCATCGCGCGCAAGCTCGGCGGCAAACTGGACACGCCGGATGCTGAATTTCTCACGCGTGCCACGCAAACCATCGTTAACCAGGTTGCAGCCATGAAAAACATGGTGGATGCGTTTGCCGGTTATGCGCGGATGCCGCGCGCCAAGCTTGAAGCGCTCGATCTGAATGCGCTCGTCTACGAAGTGCTGGCACTGTACGACACCAAGGCGCTGGGTTTGGAGCTGCATCTCGACACCGGTTTGCCGCGCATTGCAGGCGACTCCACATTATTGCGTCAGGTGATACATAATCTGTTGCAAAATGCGCAGGATGCGTTGAGTGAGCATGCGTCTCCCCATGTTGAGGTCAGCACCCGCCTCAATACCCACACGGTTAATTTGACCGTTACGGACAATGGGGCCGGTTTTCCGGAGCACCTGATGGCGCGCTTGTTTGAGCCCTACGCAACCACCAAAGCTAAAGGAACGGGGCTCGGACTGGCCATCGTTAAAAAAATAGTGGAAGAACACCAGGGCAAAATTCAGATTGAAAACCTCAAATCGGGCGGCGCGTCGGTTCGCGTTTCGCTGCCTGTTTTTGTAGCAGACGGAGAGAGCACGTGAGCGGGCATATCCTTGTCGTTGACGACGAAGTGGGGATTCGTGAGTTGTTGTCGGAAATCCTCACGGATGAAGGCTACGACGTGCATCTGGCAGAAAATGCCGAGGCCGCGCGGGCGTTCCGCGCGCAGCGCCGGCCGGACCTGGTGCTGCTCGATATCTGGATGCCCGACACGGACGGGGTCACTCTGCTGAAAGAATGGGCGAGCAACGGTCAGCTCACCATGCCGGTGGTGATGATGTCGGGCCATGGCACCATCGATACCGCCGTTGAGGCCACCAAGCTTGGCGCCACCGATTTTCTGGAAAAACCGGTGTCGCTGGCCAAGCTGATCGACAGCGTGAACAAGGCCATCAAACGCGGGGTGACCCCGCCCCGGCGCGCACCTGGCATGGATCTGACCGCGCTCGGTCGCAGCCCCATGATCCTTGAACTAAAAAAGCGGCTCACGCAAATTGGCGGCAATACTGCGCCGGTTTTGCTGTCGGGTGAGCATGGCAGCGGCTTTGAAATCTGCGCCCATTTTCTGCATCAGCCCGCCAGCCCGTGGATCGAAATCAAGGACCACGCACGGCTGCTATCCGACCCCTTGAGTTTTGCCAGCACGCTTGGCAATGGCACGCTCTATCTGTCCGACGTTTGCGAACTGGCGAAGCTGGAGCAAAAAGGCCTGGCGCTGCTGCTCGACCGGATCGAGGGCAGCGGCGCACGACTGGTGTGCGCCAGCAGTCGCAGTCTGGACATCATGGTCGCGGAAGGCGAATTCGACAGTCGCCTGTTTTATCGTTTATCCAGTCTTGTCATTCACGTGCCGCCCCTGCGCGAGCATCGGGAAGACGTCCCCGATATTGCCAACTTCATGCTGACGCAACTGGTGGAAGCGGGCGTCTGCCCGATGCGGCGGCTGGCTACGCCCGCGCTGAATCAACTGCGCCATTTTGACTGGCCCGGCAACTTGCCGCAGCTCAGCAATGTGGTGCGCACGCTGGCGGTTACCGCCTTGTCGACCGAAATCGACGCCACCGACGTCAACCGGGTGCTTGCGCCCATGAAACAACTGGCACCTGCCGTTGCGCATGGCATCCCGCTGGATACGCCGTTGCGCGAAGCGCGCGATGCCTTTGAGCGGATGTATTTTGAGTACCTGATCCAGAAAGAGGGCGGCAGCATGACGCGCGTGGCCGACCGTGCCGGGCTGGAACGCACCCATCTCTACCGCAAACTCAAGCAGCTCAATATCCGGCACGGGCGACGCCTGGACGAAAATCTGTAAATTCAGGATCGGCGCATGAAAATTATCATTCTCGGTGCAGGCCAAGTGGGCGGCAATCTGGCGGAAAGCCTGGTTGCCGAAAAAAATGACATCACAGTCGTTGACCTCGATTCAGCCCGGCTGGCGATCCTGCAGGACCGCTTCGACCTGCGCACGGTGCGCGGCCATGCGGCACATCCCTCGGTCCTGCAGCAGGCTGGCGCCGAAGATGCCGACATGCTGGTTGCCGTCACGCAAAGCGATGAAACCAATCTGGTGGCATGCCGCATTGCGTCGACCCTGTTCAATGTGCCTACCCGCATCGCACGGATCCGTTCGAGCGATTTTCTCGGCATGGAAGCCGGTTTTCTGGCCGAGCATTTCGGCGTCGATGACATCATCAGCCCCGAGCAGGAAGTAACCGACACCCTGCGGCGGCTGATCGAACACCCTGAAGCCCTGCAGGTGCTCGACTTTGCCGAAGGCAAGGTGCGCCTGGTCGCGGTGCGCGCCTATCACGGCGGACCGCTGGTGGGCCACGAGTTGCAGGACATCAAGCGCCACATGCCGAATCTGGAATGCCGCATTCCGGCCATTTACCGACGCGATCGTGGCATTGTGCCCAAGGGCATCACCGTGATCGAGCCGGGTGACGAAGTGTTCTTCCTGGCGCGCAAAGCGGATATTCCCCTGGTTTTGCGTGAGTTGCGCCGCATGGAGCGCCCCGTCAAAAGGGTCATGATTGCCGGCGGCGGCAATATCGGGCGACGGCTGGCAGCGGGGATCGAAAGCAATTACGACGTTAAAGTGATTGACCATAACAAGACGGTCAGCAACCTGCTGGCCGAACAGCTTCATCACACGCTGGTACTGCAAGGTGACGCGACCGACGAGGATCTGCTGGAACAGGAAAACATCGCCGCCATGGATGTGTTCTGCGCCCTGACCAACGATGACGAAGACAACATCATGTCCGCGCTGCTGGCCAAGCGCATGGGCGCGCACCGCGTGATCGCGCTGATCAATCGTTCGGCCTATGTCGATCTGGTGCAGGGCGGTGAAATCGACATCGCCATCTCACCGGCGCAGGCCACGGTCGGCCCCTTGCTGTCCAAAATCCGCCGCGGTGACATGGTGGCGGTGCATTCGCTGCGGCGCGGCGCGGCCGAAGTGCTGGAAGTGGTGGTCCATGGCGATGTCAAAACCTCCCGCGTGGTGGGGCGGCGGATTGGCGAAGTCGACCTGCCCGAGGGCGCGACGATCGCTGCGATCATCCGCAATAACGACGTCATCATCGCCCACCATGACACCCTGATCGAGGCGGAAGACCACCTCATCCTGTTCGCACTCAACAAGCGCATCATTCCCAAAGTGGAAAAACTCTTCCAGGTCGGTTTCGGTTTCTTCTGATGTCCCGCATTGCCCCGGTTCTGAATGTGTTGTCCAAGGTGGTCATGCTGTTCTCGGCCACCTTTCTGCTGCCGCTCTCCCTGTCCTGGATAAAGAATGATGGCGCGCAGCGCGCCTACGACGAGGCGATTCTCATCACCTTTGCGGCCGGTGTGCTCACCTGGCTGTTCACCCACAAGGCGCAGCGTGAATTGCAAACGCGCGATGGCTTCCTGCTGGTGGTGCTGGCGTGGACCAGCCTGCCCGCCTTCGCCACCTTGCCCCTGTTGCTCTATATGCCGGAGCTCTCGTTTACCGATGCCTATTTCGAAACGGTATCCGGCATCACCACGACAGGCGCCACGATCCTGTCCGGACTCGACACGCTGCCCATGTCGATCAATCTGTGGCGTGGCCTGCTGGTCTGGTTCGGCGGCATGGGCTTGATCGTGCTGGCGGTGGCCATCCTGCCGCTGCTGGGCGTTGGCGGCATGCAGATCTACAAGGCCGAAACGCCGGGGCCGATGAAAGACACCAAGCTCACCCCGCGCATTACCGAAACCGCCAAGGGGCTGTATCTAATTTATGTCAGCATCACGATTGCGTGCGGCCTCTCGTTCTGGCTGGCAGGCATGACGCCATTCGACGCTGTCATACACTCTTTTACCACGATGGGGCTGGGCGGGTTTTCCTCGCATGACGCCAGCTTCGGTTACTGGAACTCGCCTGCCATCGAAGGCGTGACGGTTTTTTTTATGCTGGTGGCCGGGATCAATTTCTCCACCCATTTTCTGGCGTGGCGACAACGTGCCGTGACAGCCTATCGGCTCGATCCCGAGGTGCGCTGGTTTCTGTCGATCACCCTTGGCAGCGTGCTCATGATTGCCATCTATCTGACCGCCCTGCGCGTGTATCCGGACTTTTTTCAGGCGCTGCGCTTCTCCCTGTTCAACACCGTTTCGATCGCCACCTCGACCGGGTTTGCCAACACCGATTTCAACCTGTGGCCGATGTTTGCGCCGCTGTGGATGTTGTTTCTGTCCAGTTTTGCCTCCTGCTCCGGGAGTACCGGCGGCGGCATGAAAATGGTGCGCGCCCAGCTCCTGTTCCGGCAAGGGCGACGCGAATTGACGCGCCTGATCCACCCCGCAGCCCAACTGCCAATCAAATTGGGGGGCACGACCGTGCCCAACAATGTCATCTATGCCGTGCTGGCCTTTGCTTTCCTCTATGTGTTCGCCATCGTTGCCATGACGCTGCTCATGACCGCCAGCGGGCTGGAGTTCATCACCGCGTTTACCGCGGTGGTCGCCTCGATCAACAACACCGGGCCGGGGCTGAATCAGGTGGGGCCCGCCACGACCTACGCCGTGCTGACGGACTTCCAGACCTGGATCTGCACCATCGCCATGCTGTTGGGCCGATTGGAACTGCTGACCGTTCTGGTCATCTTTACCCGGGAGTTCTGGCGTGCCTGATCCACTGGATAACTTTCTCGCCATGCTTGCCAGTGGCCGCGACAATGCGCTGTTGCGCTTTTCGCTCGGCAACGAATACCTCAAGCAGGGTGATGCCGCCCAGGCCGCCGGGCACCTGCGGCGTGCGGTCGAACATGACCCGAAGTATTCCGCTGCCTGGAAACTGCTGGGCAAGGCGCTCACCGATATCGAAGCCTGGAGCGAGGCGCTCGCCGCCTACCAGCAGGGCATCGCTGTGGCCGAGGCGCGCGGTGACAAACAGGCGGCAAAGGAAATGAGTGTGTTCGCCAAACGAATAGAAAAGCAGCTTGGGTTAAAATCTCCTGATTGAATAGTGAAGGAGCAGTAAATGTCCCGCATGGTGAAGTGTGTGAAATTGGGTCGCGAGGCCGAAGGGCTGGCGTTTCAGCCGATTCCTGGCGATCTCGGTAAACGGATTTTTGAAAATGTGTCGAAAGAGGCGTGGAGCGGCTGGCAGCGCCAGCAGACCATGCTGATCAACGAAAACCGCCTCAACCTGGCTGATCCCAGCGCACGCAGCTATTTGATGGAACAGATGGAGCGCCACTTCTTTGGCGACGGCAAAGCGGATTCCGCGAATGGCTACGTGCCGCCCAGCAAGTAGTGCGTGGGTATTGATGCTTAAACAGAGCATCATTTAATAAAAACGGGCTCCTGCAGGAGCCCGTTTTTCGTTTGCTTGAAGCTGCGCTTACAGCACTTCTTTTTCGATCTCTTCCAGCGTGGTGTGGCGCACGTCCTTGCCCTTGACCATGTAGACCACGTATTCCGACATGTTCTTGGCGTGGTCGCCCATGCGCTCAATCGCCTTGGTGATGAACAGGATGTCGATGAACACCGAAATGGTGCGCGGATCTTCCATCATGAACGTGATGAGGTGGCGCAGGTTGAGCGTGAACTCTTCATCCACCGCCTGATCCTGGCGCGCGATTTCCACGGCCTTGGTCGCGTCCAGCCGGGCAAAGGCATCGAGTGCCTTGCGCAGCATGTCGAGCACCAGATCGGCCATGTATTTCACTTCGCGAAAGCGCGGCAGGCTGAGGCGTTCGGACTGGTGAATGAGTTTGGCCATGCGCGCGATTTTGGCCGCTTCGTCGCCGATGCGCTCGAGATCGGTGATGGTTTTAACAATCATCATCACCATGCGCAGATCCGACGCGGTGGGTTGGCGGCGCGCGATGATGTGGGTGCAGTCCTCGTCTATGGCCACTTCCAGTGCGTTGACATTATGGTCGTTGGCATCCACCTGCCCGGCCAGTTCCATGTCGCCGGAGAGGAGTGCTTCGACTGCATTGGTGATTTGCTCTTCGACCAGACCCCCCATTTTCAGCACGCTGGCGCGCACGGCTTCCAGCTCGGCGTCAAACTGCTTGTAGGTGTGTTCAGACAGCATCATGTTCATTTCTCCAGAAATCCGTCTTGGATTATATGTTTTGTATTGTGACGAACGTGTGAACGGCCCATTTTACCGGGTACTAAAGGGTAGCGCGTAGCGAATGCCATCGATATCAAGGTATAGCATCCAGTCGTGCTGCCCGCTGACACAAACCGGCAAGGTGATGTGCGCAGTAAATTGACCGGATTGACCGGATTTGCCCGATTCGCCGGGTTTATCGGGGTGCAGGTCGTAGCGGTTAAATCCCATGTCCATGCGCAGCATCTGGAATTCCGCGCTTATTTTTCGCGCATTGGGTGCCGTGACACGGAGCTCGAACGCTTCCAGTGCGATGGGCTGCATTGAAAAGCGCACGCTGGCTGGCGCGCTGCGATGAATGAAGGTGCAGCCAGCGAGCGGGTCAGCGCAGGGCACCGCGATGGCCCCGGCCGGGCGCTTGAGCCAATAGCCGGCCACGGCAACCGCTATCAGCGCGGCCACCAGCAGCAGCGGCACCCATACCCGCAAGGAGTACGCCGCCAGACGTTTATGCCCTTCAGGGTGCTCGCCCTGCGGGCGGTCTTGGCGCAGTACCCTTTTCATGTCCACGCCCCCCGCAATAATGCGACGCCGTGTGCGCCGTGCGATTGCGCGAGCGCCACATCGGCGCGCTCGAGGCCGCCCAGGCCATAGACCGGAATCGCACTGGCGGCGGCGAGGGCAGAAAACGTCTCCCAGCCCAACGTGGCTGCCCCCGGATGGGTGAGCGTGGGCAATACCGGCGACAACAGGGCAAAGTCAGCGCCGATGGCGGCGGCGTGCGCGAGTTCAGTGGCATCGTGGCACGACACGCCCACCCATTCGCAATCGGGGCGCGCGGTCAGCCTGGCGGCGGCGGATGAGTCGAGATGCACGCCGTCCGCCTCTGCTGCACGCGCCAGTTCCAGACTGCCGTTGACCAGCACGCGCGCGCCATAGCGGCGTGCGCGCCGTACGGTTTCGCGGGCAAGCGCCAGACGCGCGTCATCGGGCAGCGTCTTGTCGCGCAGCTGAATCAGCCGCATACCGTTGTGCAGCGCCACATCCAGCCGCGCCAGAAAAGTGTCGACGCCGAGCGATTCCGCATGCGAAATCCCCAGCAGCGGTGGCAGCGACAGCGCCTTCAGGATGGGATGGTTGGCGGGTAGCAGGGGAGTGACGCTCACGGCGTCGGGCTGCTGCCAGGAAAAAACCTGCCCCTCATGCGGGTGCGGTTCGCCCTGCCAGTCGAATATGCGAAAAAAGTTCAGCCGCACCGTGGCGTGCGGATACTCGAATATCCGGGTGATCCAGCGGCAGGACGGGTTGACGACGATCCCCAGTTCCTCCTGCAGTTCACGCACCAGCGCGGCTT
>JAABQE010000278.1 GCA_011391655.1 Hydrogenophilales bacterium | reverse complement strand
AGCGGATGTAAGGGTTCTGCCGCGAACTCGGCTTGAAGTCCTCGATCTTGATCTTGTCGATCATCTTCATGCGGCTGGTGGCCTGGCGCGCCTTCGATTTGTTGGCCGAGAAGCGGCGCACGAATTCCTGCAGTTCGGCGACCTTGTCCTTGGCCTTGGCGTTTGCCGATGCTTGGCGTTCCTTGACTTGCGTCGAGGCCAGCATGTAGTCGTCGTAGTTGCCGGGGTAGACCTTGATGGTGCCGAAATCGAGGTCGGCCATGTGGGTACAGACCTGATTCAGAAAATGGCGGTCGTGCGAGATGACGATGATGGTGGCCTTGCTCTCGTTCAGTATTTCTTCCAGCCAGCGGATGGTGTTGATGTCGAGGTTGTTGGTCGGTTCGTCGAGCAGCAGGATGTCGGGGTTGGAGAACAGCGCCTGCGTCAGCAGCACGCGCAGCTTGAAACCGGGCGCGATCTGGCTCATCGTGCCGTTGTGCTGTTCGGTGGGGATGCCGACGCCGAGCAGCAGCTGGCCCGCGCGCGCCTCGGCGTCGTAGCCGCCCATTTCGCCAAACTTGGCTTCGAGCTCGGCGGCGTGCAGGTAGTCTTCCTCGGTCGCCTCCGGGTTCATGTAGATGGCGTCCTTTTCCTGCATCACCTTCCACATCTCGGCATGGCCCTGCAGCACCACGTCGAGCACGCGCTGGTCTTCGTAGCCGAACTGGTCCTGGCGCAGCCAGGCCATGCGCTCGCCGGGGTCAAGCGAGACGTTGCCGGCAGACGGCTCCAGTTCGCCGGCGAGGATTTTCATGAAAGTGGATTTGCCGCAGCCGTTGGCGCCGATCAGGCCATAGCGGTTGCCGTCGCCGAACTTGACGTTGACGTTTTCAAACAGCGGTTTGGCGGCGAATTGCAGGGTGATACTGGAAGCGGTAAGCACGGCGGGGTTCCTGAATAACGGGAAAAACGCGGCATTTTACCATTGCGCCTGCCCCGCCAAGAGGCCGCATCGTGTATTGAAACCGATGCCTATTCGATCAGTCCTTGCAGGGCGGGATGCTTGCGGGTGGGTTTGTCCAGGTAATACCCCTGCACCAGGTCCACGCCAAACTGGCGCAGCAGGGCGAGGGTTTTGCCATCTTCTACGTATTCCGCCACCACCGACTTACCCAACCCGAGCGCGACGCTGACCATGGCCTGCACAAACAGCTGGTTGTCGGAATCGCTGATCAAGTCGCGGATGAAAATGCCATCGATCTTGATGGTGTCGACCTTCAAGTGCTTGAGGTAGGCAAACGAGGCAAAGCCCACGCCGAAGTCGTCGAGACTGATGCCGCAGCCCATTTGCCGCAGCGCCTCGATCATGCGTTGCGCATCGTGCAGGTCGGATACGGCTGCGGTTTCGGTGATTTCGATGATCAGGCGACTGGGATTGACGCCAAGGTCACGCAGCCCGTCGCTGATGAACTGGGGCAGCGCAGGCTCGGAGAGTGAGCGACCGGACAGATTGACCGCGATGGGCGGGATGTCCGGGTTGTCGGCCAGCATGCGCAGCACGGTGCCAATAACCCAGCGGTCGATATCGAGAATGCGGCCGCTTTTTTCAGCCAGCTGGATGAAATGCGCCGGCATGATCAGTTGATCCGGGTTGCGCTCGTCAACCATGCGGATGAGTGCTTCCAGATGCGACAGCGAGCTGTCATCTGTCCGGTAGACACCCTGGAAATGGAGCTGGAACAGTTCATTTTCGAGTGCATGGCTGATGCGTTCGCTCCACGACAGGCGGTTACGCATTTCGGTGTCGGCCTCGCGATCGGCACGGAACACGCGCCAGGTGTTTTTGCCTGCCTGCTTGGCCTGATACATCGCAATGTCGGCACGTGCCACCAGCTCGTCAGCGTCGGCGGCATTCGCAGGGTAAAACGCAATGCCCAGGCTGGTGGTGACGCGCAGGTTGCGTCCTTCAAAGCGGAAGGGAATTTGCGCAACGGCATGGGTCACGCGATCAGCCAGCGCTTCGGCTTCGTTGCCTTGTGCAGCGGGCAGCAGAATGGCAAATTCGTCGCCGCCCAGACGGGCCAATATTTCGTTGCGCCGCACCAGCGCGCTGACTTCTCCCGCCACCCGGATCAGCAGCGCGTCGCCTGCGCGATGGCCGTAGGTGTCATTGATCGTCTTGAATTCGTCGAGATCGAAAAACATGACCGCGCACTGGATGTGATGGCGGTCGGTATCCAGCATGGTACGGGCCAGTTCCTGCTGGAAGCGATGACGGTTGTACAGCCCGGTCAGTGCATCACGTTCGGCCAGATACACCAGTTGCTCCGCCGTTTGACGTTCGCGGGTGATGTCTTCGTAGACCCACAGGTGGCCAATGAAGTGGCCATCGCGATCACGCACCGGGTAATCAAGCTCGGTAATGACCCGGCCATCGGTCATTTCGATTTCGAAGCTGTCCAATACCTCATGGGTCTCCAGCACGGCCAGCAAATGGCGCAAGAAATGATCGGGCCGCGCCAGCTCTGAGGTGGATTTGGCCAAGGCTTCATGCACCGGCAGACCGATAAGATCGGTGCCTGGATCAATCATCCAGGTGTGATTGAAAGCGGGGTTGTGATACACCACCCGGCCATCGGCGGCGACGAACAAAATGCCCAGATTCATTGCGGATAACAGCGATACCAGGCGCGCGCGCTCCTGGTCGATGTCTTCCAGATATTTGCTTTGCAAGGTTTCCGCCATGCGCAGGTTGTTGAGTGCCTGACGCAGATCAGCCTCGGTCGCCTTGATGTCGTCGATGCTGTGGATGCTGGCGCGCAGGCCCTGATACACATCGTTGTAATCGTGAATCGGTTGCCAGTTTGCCAACGCCCAGAAATGGCCGCCGTCCTTGCGGCAGATGCGGAAGGTGTAGCCCTGCCCGGCCGAGCCGCGCAGCGATTGGCGGATCTGGAATTCGGCAGCGGCGCGGTCCTCCGGGTGAATGATGCTCGTCGGGAAGTTAGGCTGCGTCATGCATTCATCGACGCTATAGCCCAGCATGCGCTCGACCGACGGGTTGACCCACAGCAGCTTGCCTGTGGGTGACAGCCAGAACTCGATGTCATGGGTGTAGTCGGCGATGGCATGAAAGCGTGCTTCATTTTCGCGTGCCCGCTCGACGTTGAGGCGAACCGATTCGGCCATGCTGTTGAAGGTGGTGATCAGCTGGCCGATTTCGTCACCGCTTTCGCCCGCCAGTTTGACGTCGAGGTCGCCTTTCGCCATCTGATGGCTGGCGCGGGTCAGCGAAGTGAAGCGCCGGATGACCCAGCTGGCCGACAGGGCGAGCAAAATACCGGTCAGCAGCAAGGCGATCATGGCGATGATCAGGCTTTGCTGGAAATAGCGGGTGCGTGCGGTTTGAATGAATTCGCCCGACAAGACGAGGGTGACTTCACCGTAGCGCTGGCCGGCCAGCTCGACCGGACTCACCCGTCGAAAATCATAATCGCCATCGTCTGTGCCGACCTGATGCACGATGCGATTCCGGTTGTCGCGCACCTCGATCATTTCCAGCCCGCTTTCGCTGAGCAGGGATTCGATGATGTCGCGCGCGCTGGCATCGTCCTGCTGCGAGAGCGGCGCCTGCAACGCCACGGCCAGTATTTTGGCCATTTCGGCGACACGTTGTTCGCCTTGTTGTTGCAGTGCGCGGCTGGTGAACTGCATGCCATTGCCGATCAGAAAGGCGAGCATCACGGCTTCCACCGCCAGCGCGGCGAAGGTTAATTTATACCGTAAAGAGAGTTTTCCCAACCGATGCTTCATTCCAGATCCTGCAACATTTTTTGAGTCTGCAACGCGTAGGGGCGAAACGCATTCAGCTCGTTACTATTGAGCGGACTGAAGCCGCCAAACCCACCCTGTTTGAGAAGCGCCTGTCCTTCGGGCGTCCTCGCAAAGCCCAGCAAGTTATTGCGTATCGCTTTGACCTCGGCGTCGCGCAAGCGCGGATGGGTAAGATAAGTCAGGCTGGATAAAGGCGGCGTTTCCAAAAGTATGTGTAATTGCCTGCGCAATTCTGGGGGGAACTGCGCGTAGGCATTTTGTCCCACCATCGCCGCGTCAGCGCGTCCCTTGACGACTTGCAGGGCGGCGTTGATGTGCGTGCCGGCATTGATGATCTGGTAGTCGGTGTCTTGGGTGAGCCCGTCTTCGGCCAGTTCTGCCTGCATGGCCAGCACGATCACCGCGAGGGGGTCGGCGATGGCGATGGTGTGGCCGCGCAGCGCGGCCACTTCACGCGAGGACGACGTGGATTGGACCACCAGCAGCCCGCGCACCGGCTGGGTGTATTTGAGCAGCGGTTGATAGCCCGCATCCTGGCGCGCCAGCCAGGCGAAATGGGGAGCGGTGAGCAGCAGGTCGTATTCACCCTGGCGTGTGCGTTCAATAAAGGATTTGTAATTGGGTGCGCTGTAGATTTCGACGCGTCGCTGCAGGGACTTTTGCAGCGCGTTGGCAAGCGGGCGATAGGTTTCGACGATTTGTTTGGCAGTGGTGTTGGGGAACACCCCCAGAATCAGGGGCGGCGCGTCGGCCGCCCCGGCTGGGTGCAGCACAAACAGGCCGAGCAGCAGCCAGAGGAAGGGCAGAAAGACACTGCGCATCAGGTGGGTTGGACAACTCTGCCCGGGCTGGCAGGTCGGGGCGGGACGCTTATTGTTTTTGATCATCGCAGGCTCCGGGTGGCCCATTGTCAGATGGATTTTTCGAGTACTTTCGATCGGCGTTTATAGTTGTAAAGCGCTTGCTTGATATGCGGCAACTGGTCCGGGCTGCTGTCGATGAAACCGCGTTCCTCGAACCATTGCTCGGTGCGGGTGGTCAGGACGAACAGCCGCTTGAAACCGGATTTTTTGCCACGCCGTTCGGCTTCGGCCAACAACAGGTTGCCAAAGCCACGCCCGCGAAAGTCTGCGGCTACCGCCAGACAGGCAAGCTCGGCGGCCTGTTCCTCCGGGAAGGGGTAAAGTGCGGCGCAGCCGGCGATGACGCCGTCGGATTCGAGCACCAGAAAGCGTTCGATTTCCATTTCCAGCCGTTCGCGCGAACGCCACACCAGAATGCCTTCGCGTTCCAGCGGCTCGATCAGGCCGAGAATGCCGCCGACGTCGTCAATGGTGGCGGCGCGCAAGGTTTCCAGCGGCGCCGGTGTGATGAGCGTGCCGACACCCTCGCGGGTGAACAGTTCGGACAGCAGCGCGCCGTCCCGATGACGGCTGATAAGGTGGGCGCGCTTGACGCCACCGGTGCAGGCGGTGATGGCGCAGGGCAGGTAGTAGCTGACGTCTTCCGGCAGCTTGCGGGGCTTGTCCAGCACCAGCCGCGCTTCGTTGACGGTGAGGATGTTGTGGATGGTGCGCGCCTTGTCGGGTACGCCTTCGGTGTCCATCAGGAAAATCAGCTTGTCGGCAGCCAGTTCGATCGCCGCCTGGGTGGCGACGTCCTCCAGGCTCAGATTGAAAATTTCGCCGGTGGGGGAGTAGCCGATGGGCGACAGCAGCACGATGTCGTGCTGGTCGAGCCGTCTGCGGATCGCGGCGGCGTCAATTTTGCGAACCTCGCCGGTATGCAGCAGGTCCACGCCATCGCGCACCCCCAGCGGCCGTGCGGTGACGAAATTGCCCGAGGCTACGCGGATGCTGGCTCCGGCCATTGGCGTGTTGGCCAGCCCCAGTGACAGCAGCGCCTCGATTTCAACCCGCACCGTGCCGGCGGCTTCCTTGACGCACGCCAGCGCGGCGTCGTCGGTGACGCGCAAGCCTTCGACATAGCGAATCGCGGTACCGTTTTCGGTCAGGCGCGCTTCCACCTGTGGCCGCACGCCATGAATCAGCACCAGGCGCACGCCCAGGCTGTTCAACAGGTTGACGTCGTGTGCCAGTTGCACGAAGTCGCCGTCGGCCACGAGTTCGCCGCCGAATGCGATGACAAACGTTTTGCCGCGAAAACCGTGGATGTAGGGCGCAGCTGAGCGAAACCAGTGGACGAAATCGGTCGTGTCTTTCAAGGGAATGGCCTGGACAGGTTGTTTGGCATGAAGGATACAGAAAAGGCTTGCGAAGCGCAGGGCACGTCCGTTCGATTGTATGAATCAACGGAATAAATCGGACAGACTTTACGTCGCGCTTTGTTCAGCCTGGCGTGGTGGCGATCATGCAAGGCCAGCAACAAGGGGGCTGCCCGGCCGTTTTACGCCTGCCCGGCTTGCGGGTTCAGAAATCGCCCCACAGGGTTTGCATGGCGGCAAGCGCGGCAAGCGCGGCGGTCTCGGTGCGCAGGACGCGTGCGCCCAGGCGCACCGGGATCGCGCCCGCTGCATGCAGGGCGGCGATTTCGTCGGCTTCGAATCCGCCTTCGGGACCCGCCACCAGGCAGTCGGTTGCGCTGGGGGCGGGCAGATCGGC
>JAABQE010000277.1 GCA_011391655.1 Hydrogenophilales bacterium | reverse complement strand
GCCGTGGCCTGTTGCTGGTGGCACACCCCCACCCACTACACGGCGGCACCCTCGACAACAAGGTGGTGACCACCCTGGCCAAAGCCGCCAATGAAGCCGGCTGGGTCAGTGTGCGGCCAAACTTTCGCGGCGTCGGCATGAGCGATGGCGAGTACGACGCGGGCGTGGGTGAAACCGACGATCTGCTCGCGGTCGCCCGCTTCGTCGAAACAAACTATCCCAATTTGCCCTGGGCCTTGGCCGGTTTCTCGTTCGGCGCCTTTGTCCAGCACCGCCTGCGCCAGCAGCTCGATGCGCGCCGCCTGATCCTCGTCGCACCAGCCGTCACGATGTATGAATTCGACCCGGTTCCCCCCGATAGCGTGCTGATCTATGGCGATGCCGACGAATTGATTGCCCCCGCCGCGATGCAGCGCTGGGCAGAACAGCAGCACCTCGCGGTCAAAGTCATTCCCGACGCCGGGCATTTCTTTCATGGCAAGTTACGCGAGTTGAAACAGGCGTTCATGGAGGCATGCCCATGCTGAAGGTACGCGGTCTCACCAAAAAATACGGCGACACCGAAGTGGTGCGCGGCCTTAACCTGAACGTCCAGCGCGGTGAATGCTTCGGTCTGCTCGGCCCCAACGGCGCAGGGAAGACCACCACCCTGCGCTTGTTGCTCGGGCTGACCGAACCCGACAGCGGCAGCATCGAGTTGGCTGGCATCGCGGTGCCGCAGCAGGCCCGTGCCGCACGGATGAAAGTCGGTGTCGTGCCACAACTGGATAACCTGGATCCAGATTTTTCGGTGCGCGAAAACCTCCTCGCCTATGGCCGCTACTTCGGCATGAGCCGCGCCGCGATCACCGCGCGCGTGCCCATGTTGCTGGATTTCGCAGGACTGGCAAACAAGGCCGACGCGCAGATCACGCAGCTATCCGGCGGCATGAAGCGGCGGCTCACCCTCGCCCGTGCGCTGGTGCATGACCCCGACATCCTGTTTCTCGACGAACCCACAACCGGCCTCGACCCACAGGCGCGCCACCTGATCTGGCAAGGCTTGCGCCGCCTGCTCGCCGAAGGCAAGACCATCGTCTTGACCACGCATTTCATGGACGAGGCCGAGCGGCTGGCTGACCGCCTCGCCATTCTCGATCACGGCCGCGTGGTCGTCGAAGGCGCACCGCGTGCGCTAATCGAAGCGCATATCGAACCCGCCGTGGTCGAGGTATTTGGCGAAGGCCTCGCCGACTGGACCCGCCAGCACGCAGCATCGTTGTGTCTGCGCCATGAAACCGTCGGCGAGACCCTGTTCTGTTACACCGATACGCCCGACAGCGTGATTGATGCGCTGAAACAGATGCCGGCATTGCGCTACATACACCGGCCGTCCAACCTCGAAGACGTCTTCCTCAAACTCACCGGGAGAGACCTGCGTGATTAAGCACCTGCGTTTGCCCCAGCTATCGTGGCGCTTCATTCCGGTGTGGCAGCGCAACTACCTGGTGTGGAAAAAGCTCGCCATCCCGTCCATCCTCGGCAATCTGGCCGACCCGATGCTGTACATGCTCGGCCTCGGTTTCGGCCTCGGCAGCCTGCTGCCCGATATCGACGGCATGTCGTACCTCAGCTTCCTTGCCGCAGGCACCGTCGCTTACAGCACGATGAATGCGGCCACCTTCGAGGTGCTGTATTCGAGTTTTTCACGCATGCACGTGCAGCGCACCTGGGATGCCATTCTGAATGCGCCGATGACACTCGATGACGTGATGCTGGGCGAACTGACCTGGGCGACGTCGAAAAGCCTGCTCTCCGGCGTGGCGATCCTTGCGGTGATCTGGGGGCTGGGACTGTTCGGCAATTTCTGGATGACGCTGTGGATCATCCCGGTGGTCGCGCTGGTCGGTTTCTGCTTCGGTGGTCTGGGACTGGTGATGAACGCGGTATCGCCGAGCTACGACTTTTTTCTGTATTACTTCACGCTGGTGATCACGCCGATGGTACTGCTGTGCGGCGTATTCTTCCCAGTGTCGCAGTTGCCGCCGTTGCTGCAAGGCGTGTCGGCCTGGCTGCCGCTCACCCATGCCATCGACCTGGCGCGGCCGCTGGTAATTGGCCGCGTTCCCGGCAGCGCCACGCTGCATGTCATTGCATTATTAATCTACGGCAGCTTGGGCTACGTCATTGCACTGGCGCTGACGCGGCGGCGACTGTTGCAGTAATCACGATAACAAAGTAAATCCGCGGCGGGCGACCCGGAAATGACGGCCGGAGGTGTGGGGCGTTTTTCAACAGCCTGCCAAGGACGTTCGGCGCGTTTTGCACGACACCGCGGATGGTAGGTTGGTGGGTGCGGCAATGGGGTTTACGTACGCCAGCGCACAGACCGAACACGCGTTCGCCCCTAATCTGCCCAGCAGGTCCAAAACTGCATGCAGGCGATCATTTGTAATTGGGTACACTCCATCTTCGCCGTGGCTTGTTTTTCAGAACGACAAAAAGGAAAAGAGCATGAAGAAACATATTTCGATCAATACCAGTAAACGTCAGCAGAAGGTTCTGACGGTGGCTATCGTTTCCATGTTCTTGTCCGCATGTGGTGGCGGGGGTGGCAGCGATGGCACTGTGCCCCCAACCCCAGAAACTTTAACTCCCACAGCCGACGCAACCCCCACAGCCGACGCAATCGACACAACCGCCACAACTCCCACAACTCCCACAACTCCCACAACTTCCACACCCTTCACGAGTTGGTCTGCGGTGGCAGATGATTCAACCGTTGTGGTACCCGGCATGAGTCAGGAAGTCACCCAGACGACCGTCGCCGGGAAAGTCACCGGCATTGGCACACCGACTGCTGTTGACACGGCCGCCTCCTCTTTCACCGAGACGTTGAACAGCAACGGCACGATAACCAAACTCGTCATTGCCTCACCGGCAGGCAGCGTAACCTTCGATACAGCCGCAGGAGATGCGATCGGTCATCTTAGAATCAACCCTTCGATTAGCGCTGCGGTAAAAAAAGATCAAAGCTCCTTTGCCCTTGCCGCAGACCCCAACACACAGGGATGGGAATACCAGTCCTTTGGTGTGTGGAGCACAGGCCGCGTCGCAGGGAGCGGAAATGCCGGTGTAATGAGCATAGGAGCGCCAACCGCAGGCGCATCTATTCCAATATCCGGCACGGCCACCTTCACCGGAAAGTCGATCGGTTTTTACACCGACGCTACAGGCACCGGCCACGCGGCATTCTCTGACTTGAGCGTGAATGCGAACTTCGCCGCACGCACGCTGGATTTGAGCAGTACCGGAACAGTCAAGACAAGTGACTACTTAACAACCAGTTCTGCGTCCAACCTGAATCTCACCGGCAGACTGACCTACGCTGCGGGCGAAAATTCGTTCGCTGGCACCCTGACCACCGCCGGCGGCCCCCTGACAGGCACGTCAACCGGTCGTTTCTATGGCCCGAATGCAGAGGAACTAGGCGGCGTGTTCATCCTCAAGGCAGGCAGCGGCATCGAAACCTATGGTGGTGCTTACGGCGCCGAGCGCGGCACTATCACACCCTAATTGCATCGCTGTCGATTGCGTCAACCGGAGCACCCGACGGCAAGCAGCCGTAATCGCTTTTACTTTTCAAGCCCCGCATCCTGGCCTTAACCCGCCAGGCGCGGGGTTTTTCATGAATGGCCCATGAGACGATTGTTCCTATTGATATACCGCGCGCTGTACCCGCAAGGGGTACGCCGTCAGACACTCGCCCTGTGGGCGGTCTTGACACTGCTACCGCTGGCGGCGCTGGCAACCGACCCCAACACCGTGCTGATCGAGGCGCAAAAGCGCCTGGCGGCCAAAGACTATCCGGCGCTGACTGCCTTGCTCGCGCCGCTGCTGTCCGAACCCATCCCGCCACTGGAAGCGCTGTTTTTGTCCGGCATGGCGGCCAGCGAACAGGGCGATTACCCCACTGCCATCGCCCGCTTCCGCGCCATGCTGACGCGCGATCCGAGCTTGATTCGCCCACGGCTGGAGCTGGCACGTGCACTGCAACTGGCGGGCGACCGTCAGGCAGCGATCTACAATTACGAGCAGGTGTTGTCGGCCCCGTTGCCCGATCAGGTGCAGCGCAATATCTACGCGCAACTGGACGATATCCGCTTGCGCATACCCAGCTTCAGATTGACCACGGAACTGGTCAGCGACACCAATCCGCAGCAAACCACCAACAGCAAGGTGGTGTTCATCGGCGGGCGACCATACACGCTGAACAACACCACTCAGGGTGATCTGCAATGGGGGGTGGCGGCGACCGTGGGGGGCACTTACCCGCTGCCAGACGATCCGAGCTGGTTTGCCCAGTTTTATGTCCAGGCTTACGAATATCCAGGGCGGGAACTGGACACGATCTACGCCCAATCCACCATCGGCAAACGATTCGAGTTCGGACGCAACGAACTGACCTTGTCGGTGGGCGGCCAGGTGTCAACCTATCAGGATCGCCGTCAATACACCGGGATGGTGGCACGCGCCACCGGGCTATGGGTGAGGACGCCAAATTTGGCCTGGCAAGGCGATGCGTCGGTGAACACCTACCGTTACGCGGACCTGCCGTATCTGGATGGTGAATTGAGCACACTGGGGCTGACCGCGATACTGATCCCCAATCCGACACAGCGCTGGGAGCTGGGTGCCTTCATCGCCCATAACGGCGCGGCGGAATCAGCCTATAGCTACTGGCAGCCGGGCTTGAACCTGTTCGCTTCGCAAGAATGGAAGCACGGCTGGATCACTGCCCTGCGACTGCTGGCGTCGAAATCGGAATACGCTGCGCCCGATCCTTTTTTTGGTGCGGTGCGAAAAGATACCGAGGGCCGGGTGGAACTAAGTGTGGCGAACCGCAAGCTGCGCTGGTACGGATTTTCGCCGCTGCTGACAGTCGGCTACGTACAGCGCGACTCCACACTGGAAATCAATAGCTATGACAGGCTGTACAGCCGAGTGGGGTTAACCACCTTGTTCTGAATGGCGTCACACCCCGGCCGCCTGCTGGTCGGCGTGGTAGCTTGATCGCACCATCGGCCCGCAGGCGGCGTGCTTGAACCCCATCGCCAGCGCCTCCTGTTCGAACTGCGCAAAGCGTTCAGGCGTCACGAACCGCAGCACCGGCAAATGATGTTGCGACGGTTGCAGGTATTGCCCAAGCGTCAGCATGTCGACATCGTGGGCGCGCAGATCGCGCATCACCTGCAGGATCTCGTCGTCTTCCTCGCCCAGACCCAGCATCAGGCCGGACTTGGTCGGCACATCGGGATGGCGCGCCTTGAAATCTTTTAATAATTGCAGCGAATGCGCGTAATCGGCGCCCGGTCGTGCAGCCTTGTATAAACGCGGCACGGTTTCCAGATTGTGGTTCATCACATCCGGCGGTGCAGCGTCGAAGATATCCAGCGCACGGTCGTGGCGGCCACGAAAATCCGGGGTCAGGATTTCGATCCGGGTCGCAGGCGACAACTCGCGCACGGCGCGGATGCAGTCGATGAAATGCTGCGCGCCACCGTCGCGCAGGTCATCGCGATCGACGCTGGTGATGACGACATATTTAAGCGCCATCGTCGCGATGGTTTCGCCCAGGTGGCGCGGCTCGTCGACATCCGGCGGCAGCGGGGTGCCGTGGCCGACATCGCAAAACGGGCAGCGCCGCGTGCACAGGTCGCCCAGAATCATAAACGTCGCGGTGCCATGGCCAAAGCATTCACCGAGGTTGGGGCATGAGGCTTCTTCGCACACCGTGTGCAGCTTGGCCTCGCGCAGAATGCCTTTCAGCCGCGCCACATTCGGCAGGCTCGGCGCCTTGGCGCGAATCCATGGCGGCAGGCGCATGCGCTCCTGCGGCACGATCTTGATCGGGATACGCGCGGTTTTTGCCGCACCCTTATGTTGAATGGGGTCTGCCATAATCTGCTCGGAACAACGTTGGAAATTTTAACTATCAGGATTTTAGCCTATGCGATTACCCATCCTGACCCTGCTTGCCGTGTGGAGTGCGGCAACCCTTGCCGGAACTGATTCCAGCATCGATGCGGAAACCGGGCTCACCACCTGGCAGACTGAATCACAGGGCATCCAGGTGCGGCTCACCCAGATCAGTCCGGACCAGGCTCGCAGTTTTTATCAGGCCCGCGGGTTCTCGCCTGCGGCGGTGGAGCGCTACGCCAGCGAATGCGTCTTCATGACGGTCGTACGCAACATCGGCGACACACCGATCCAGCACCGGCTGGCCGACTGGCGCTATGAATCGGCCGGCGCGCCGCCACGCGCCATCCGCAGCAAGACCGAGTGGGAACACATCTGGAAGCAACGGGGTGCCACTGAATCGGCGCGCATCGCCTTCACCTGGGCGCAGTTCCCTGACACCCAGACCTTTGCACCGGGCGACTGGAACCAGGGTATGACAAGCTACAACGTGCCGCGCGGCGGCCAATTCGACCTGCGGTTTGTCTGGCGCGCGGGCG
>JAABQE010000276.1 GCA_011391655.1 Hydrogenophilales bacterium | reverse complement strand
GCTGTCGGATGCCCTTGGCGCAATGGAGGCCGCACGGGTGGGGTCGGTGGTGGTGACCGACGCGGTCGGGCGGCCGGTCGGGATTTTGACCCTGAAGGATGTGCTGGCGCGGGTGACCCTGGCCGGCGTGCCCCTGGCCACACCGATTTCTGCGGTGATGACCGCAAGCCCGGCGACGCTGCCAGATGACGCGCCGGTGGCCGACGCGCTGGTGCTGATGGCGCGCCAGGGCATCCACCACCTGCCGCTGATCAGCGCCGGCAAGCTGGTTGGCGTGGTGTCTGAAAAGGACATCTTCGCGCTGCGGCGCCTGTCGGTTGAAGGCATCACCTCGGCCATTGCACGCACCGACGAACCCGCGCGGCTGATTACGCTGGCGCACGACATCGGCGACCTGGCGCACAGCCTGCTGGCACAGGGGATGGACGCGGAAAACCTGACCGCGATCATTTCCAGCCTCAACGACCGCCTCACCGAACGCCTCATCACCCTGGAATGCGCGAGCGATCATGCCCTGGCGGGACTGCGCTGGTGCTGGCTGGCGCTGGGGTCGGAAGGGCGCATGGAACAGACGCTCGCCACCGACCAGGACAACGCGCTGATCTTCGCCGCCGCGGACGATGCCCAGCGTGACGCGCTGCGCGCCATGGCACGGCGGGTGAACCATCGGCTCGACGCCTGCGGATTCCCGTTATGCAAGGGCGGCATCATGGCGAGCAACCCGAAATGGCGCCTGTCGCTGAGCGACTGGCAGCAGCAGTTCACGCAATGGATCGATCACGGCAGCCCCGAAGCGCTGCTGCACGCCAGCATCTTTTTCGATTTCCGCCCGCTGAGCGGCGATGCTTCGCTGGCGCTCGACCTGCGCGCCTGGCTCAATCGCGCCGCGCAAAAAAATCCGCGCTTCCTGCACCAGATGGCGGGCAATGCGCTGCGCAACCGTCCGCCGCTGGGCGTGGTGCGCGACTTCGTGCTGTCCGAAGACGAAGCGCATCCACATACCCTCGACCTCAAGCTCAATGGCGCCACGCCGTTCGTCGACGCGGCGCGCATTTTTGCGCTGGCGTCCGGCAGCCCGCAGACCAACACCGCCAAGCGGCTGCGCGAGGCCGCACATGCGCTGCGCATTCCCGACGCCGAACTGGCCGACTGGAATCGTGCGTTTCACTTCCTGCAGTTGCTGCGCCTGCGCCACCAGCATGGGCAGCAGCGCGCCGGCCAGACACCGGACAACCACATCAACCCCGACACGCTGAATCCGCTCGACCGCCGCATCCTGAAGGAAGCGCTGCGCCAGGCGCGCAAGGTGCAGGCACGGCTGGCGATGGATTACGGGCTGTGATCTGGCCGTTCACAAAACGCGCGCTGCCCGTCCTCGATGATGCCAGCTGCGCGCGGCGTGGCGCGTTGGTCCAACAGAAGTTCGACCTCAAACACCCGCTGGCCGACCTGCGCTGGTGCGTGGTCGACACCGAAACCGGCGGCCTCGACGCGCAGCGCGATCCGCTGCTGGCGATCGGCGCGGTGGCCATCGAGCATGGGCGCATCGCACTCGATGCCAGTTTGGAAGTCGGCCTCACGCAGGCACAATCGACCGCCGCCGCCAATATCCTGATTCACGGCATCAGCGGAACCGAACAGCGCGCCGGCGACGCGCCGCACGAGGCGGTGCTCGACTGGCTGGAGTTCGCACAGGGCGCGCCGCGGGTGGCCTTTCACGCCGCATTCGACCAAGCGGTGCTGCAGCGCGCCGAACGCGAACTGCTGGACCTGAAAATCACGGCACCGTGGTTCGACGCCGCCGTCGTCGCGCCGCTGCTGTTTCCTGACGCCGCGCCGCACTGCCGCCACCTCGATGACTGGCTGGCGCATTTCGGCATCGCCGTCTACACGCGCCACGGCGCGCTGGCCGACGCCTACGCCACCGCCGAGCTGTGGCTGGTGCTGCTGCAGGCCGCGCGGCGCAACAAAATCACCACGGCGCATCAGCTGCGCGGACTGCTGCGCGCCCGCCGCTGGCTATCAGCACATTAGCGCCTACTAATCTGTTTGTCGGCTGCGCCACATTTCCATAAACTCCGCGCACGCGCGATTCATATTAATAAAGCGCGTTCCCACTCACGCTCTCTCGCTCACGGAGGAAATGCCATGGAATTGTCGGAGAAACATAAGGAGTACTGGCAGCGGAACCTGCGAATAACCGCGGTTCTTCTCGCCATCTGGTTCGTGGCGACTTTCGTCGTCATTTTCTTTGCCCCGCAGCTCAACAACATCGTCATCATGGGCTTCCCGCTTGCCTTCTATATGGGCGCCCAGGGATCCCTGATCATCTATGTCCTGATCATCTGGTTCTACGCCCGTCGCATGAACCAGCTGGACAACGAATACGGCGTGCAAGAGGGAGAAGAACAATGACCACCCAAACCCAAAGCCAGTTCTTCCAGCAGCTCAAGAAGTACTACACCTTCTACACCGGCGGCTTCATTGCCTTCGTCATCGTGCTTGCGATCCTGGAGCAGATGGGCCTTCCACCCAAATGGATCGGCTTCATCTTCCTGGGCGCGACCATCGCCCTGTATGCCGGCATCGGCATCATGTCGAAAACCGCCGACGTCTCGGAATACTACGTCGCCGGTCGCCGCGTTCCTGCCATATTCAACGGCATGGCAACCGGCGCCGACTGGATGTCGGCCGCGTCCTTCATCGGTATGGCGGGTACCCTGTACCTCGCCGGCTATGACGGCCTCGCCTTCGTGCTGGGCTGGACCGGCGGCTACGTGCTGGTGGCGCTGTTCCTCGCGCCCTACCTCAGGAAGTTCGGCCAGTTCACCATCCCCGACTTCCTGGGCGCACGCTACAACGGCAACCTGCCCCGCACCATCGGCGTGATCGCCGCCATCATCTGCTCCTTCACCTACGTGGTGGCGCAGATCTACGGCGTCGGCATCATCACCGCCCGCCTCACCGGTATCGAGTTCCAGTACGGTGTGTTCCTCGGTCTGGCCGGCATCCTGGTGTGCTCCTTCCTCGGCGGCATGCGTGCGGTGACCTGGACCCAGGTCGCGCAGTACATCATCCTGATCATCGCCTACATGATCCCGGTGGTGTGGCTGTCGGTGGCTCACACCGGCAACCCGGTGCCGCAAATCGCCTACGGCCAGGTGCTGCAGCAGGTGACGCAGCTGGAAAAGGAGTTCAACAACGCCGAGACCACCAAGGGCGCAGCCGAGGCGTCGGTCCGCGCAATCCACAAGGAAAAGCAGCTTGCCGCGGAAGACAAGATCAAGGCACTGGAAGCGGCCATCGCCGCCGGCACCGCCGACACGATCGTCGGTGAGGCGCGCGCCAAGCTCGACGCCGAACTGGTCGAACTGAACGCCGCGCCGAAACCCGACGCCAAGAAGATCGAGGCAAAGACCAAGGAAATCGCAGAATTGACCGGTCCCGATGCCCTGATGGCAGGTCTGAAGAAAGCTGCAGACGGCGCCAAGGCCAAGGCCGGTCCGGTCTCGGCCCACGCCACCGCGTTTGCGGGTAAGGGCGCTGAAGCCAAGGCCAGGGCCAACCCCGACGCGACCGAAGCGGACATTGCTGCCGCGAAGGCCGAAGATGAGGAAGCCTCCGACATCAAGCGCCGCAACTTCATCGCGCTGGTGCTGTGCCTGATGGTCGGCACCGCTTCGCTGCCGCACATCCTGATGCGGTACTACACCACGCCGTCGGTGCGCGAAGCGCGCAAGTCGGTGTTCTGGTCGCTGTTCTTCATCTTCCTGCTCTACTTCACCGCGCCTGCGCTGGCGGTGCTGGTCAAGTTCGAGGTGTACAGCAACCTGGTCGGCTCGTCGTTCGCGTCTCTACCCGCCTGGGTGGCGAACTGGTCGGCGGTGGATGCGACCCTGATGAAGATCGTCGACATCAACCTCGACGGCATCGTGCAGCTTGCCGAAATCACCATCGGCGGCGACCTCATCGTGCTGGCAACCCCGGAAATCGCAGGCCTGCCCTACGTGATCTCGGGCATGGTGGCCGCGGGTGGTCTGGCTGCTGCGCTGTCGACCGCTGACGGCCTGCTGCTGACCATCGCCAACGCGCTGTCGCACGACGTCTACTACAAGATGATCGACCCCAAAGCCTCCACGGTTCGCCGTCTGGCCATCTCCAAGGGCCTCTTGGTGCTGGTGGCGCTGTTCGCCGCGTACACCGCTTCGCTGAAACCGGGTGACATCCTGTTCCTGGTCGGCGCGGCGTTCTCGCTGGCGGCTTCGGCGTTCTTCCCGGCGCTGGTGCTCGGCGTGTTCTGGAAGCGTGCCAACTACCTCGGTGCGGTCGTCGGCATGCTCGCCGGTCTGGGCGTGTGCATGTACTACATGTACATCACCTACCCGTTCTTCGGTGGCGTAGCGGCGAACCAATGGTTCGACATCGCCCCGATTGCCGCGGGTATCTACGGCATGCCGGTCGGTTTCCTCGGTGTCATCATCGGCTCGCTGATCTCCAGGGCACCCAGCCTTGAAATTCAGCAGCTGGTCGACCACGTGCGTTACCCGAACCTCGCGGGCGACATCGACACCCGCGCAACCTGATCGTTGCAGCCAACGCGCCTTCGGGCGCGCAACAAAAAAGCCAGCCCTGCGGGGCTGGCTTTTTTTACGTCCTCGATTCTTAATCCAGTCGATGCGCGTAGTCGCTGCGTTCCGCATCATGAATCAGCCGCTGCGCAGTCTGAGGATCGTACGACAGCGTGTGTTCGATCGCCGCCGCCACCTTGTCCGGCTCGTTGCAGTGATGCCACGCCATCCCCAGCGCATACCACGCCAAGCCGTTCATCGGCTGCAATTTGCTCGCCGCGGTCAGCGCCGCCGCGGCGTCCGCATGGCGGCCATGCCGCGCATGCAGCATCCCCAGCCCATACCAGGCGCGATCATTTTTTGGATTCAATTCGGTCGCCCGCTGAAACGCCACGATCGCGGTATCGTCCATGCCGCCCTTGTCGCGCGCATAGGCCAGGTTGAACCAGGTGGGTGCGTCATCCGGCTCAAGTTCAACTGCACGCGCCAGCCAGGCTTCTGCCTCCATCCAACGTTCCTGCTGTGCCTCCAGCCAGCCCAGCGTACGCAAGGTTTCCGCGTGGTTCGGGTCGGCAGCGAGACTGTCGCGATAGGCGGCCAGAGCCCCTTCGCGCTTGCCCAGCATGTTGAGGAGCATGCCCCGGAGGCCATGCCGCACACGGTCATAATTCATCGTGGAATCAATTCAAATTGAAATCAGCGCACATTGTCATGGCCAAGCGACAGCGTGACAAGCTGCGTTAAAATCACCGATCCGTTTCAGGAACCCTCGCCATGCCGCTCGACATTTTGCTGGTCTCCATTCTGCGCGCCCTGGTTGAAGTCGCCGGCTTTGCCCTGCTCGGGCAGGGGGTTCTGGTGATGCTAGCCGGCAAATACCGCGAGCAGAATATTTTCTATCGCGCGCTGCGCACCATCACCCACCCCGTCGTGCGCGCCGTGCGTTTCATCACCCCGCGCTTCATCCTCGATGCCCACGTGCCGGTGCTGACCTTTTTCCTGCTGCTATGGTTGTGGCTCATGCTGGCATTCGCCAAACGCCACCTGTGCGGCCTGCATGGGCTGGCGTGCTGAGCCCAACCCACGCGGTTCCATCTTGACTTGAATGGGGCAAACCGGTTAAATTGCCGCCTCTTTTGGCCAGTTAGCTCAGTTGGTAGAGCAGCGGATTGAAAATCCGCGTGTCCTTGGTTCGATTCCGAGACTGGCCACCAAATTCAAGCGGCTTCCCGTGGTTCTTCCACCGGAAGCCGTTTTTCTTTGTGTCGCGCCTGCGTCCTTGCGATCAACTCCATCCCGTGAAAGACCCATCCTCATGACGTCCGGAACACGAATGGAATCGCCCCGAATGGCCTGAAAAACCACGATTCAGCCCTGCCGTTTCAGACCCGATGGAAGATTAGTATCTGACCATTTGATGGTATTGAAAAGCTGTACTAATGTGTAGCTGCTTTTCCCTCAATAACGATCAGGAGACAGCCATGAGCAAGAAGGACAGCACACCCGTTACGCAATCCGAGACCAAACAAACCGAATCCAAGCTGAGCCGGCGAAAGTTTCTCGGCGCGGCAGCCGCCGCCACCGCAACCGGCGCGGCGTCGCTGGGTTTCCCGTCGATCGCCAAGGCACAGGCGCCGATCAGTCTGCGCTTCCAGAGCACCTGGCCAGCGAAGGACATCTTCCATGAATATGCGACGGACTTCGCCAACAAGGTGAATGCCATGTCCGGCAAGGAACTCAGGATCGAGGTGCTGCCGGCGGGTGCGGTGGTCAAGGCCTTTGACCTGCTCGATGCGGTCAACAAGGGCACCCTCGACGGTGGTCACGGCGTGGTCGCCTACTGGTACGGCAAGAACTCCGCCGTGGCGCTGTGGGGGTCCGGACCGGCTTTCGGCATGGATCCGAACATGGTGCTGGCCTGGCATTACTA
>JAABQE010000275.1 GCA_011391655.1 Hydrogenophilales bacterium | reverse complement strand
GCCGCTGCCCGACACCGCCGTCACCGCATCCAGTTGCGCCTCGCTGTCCACCCACACCACCCCGCCAACGGCACGCAACACGGTTTCGGCTTGTGAGCGGGCGTCCTGGTTGACAGTGGCTGGCGCGTAGAGTCCGGCGATCCCGGCCTGCACCAACGCCGGGGTGTTGGGCATGGTGCGAACAATCCGCTCATGGCCGCCCAGCCAGCGGGAAAGGTCCGCCACCCGCACCCCGGCGGCAATCGACACCACCAGTTGGGTCGAGAGTCGTGCGGCAAGCGCGGCCGCCACTTCGGGCAAGGATTGGGGTTTCACCGCCAGCACAATCAAGGCATGGAGTTGTGCCTGCGCCAAATCAGGATGGGTGGCTACGCCGAAGCGCGCGGCCAGTTGCCCGCGTGCGTCGGCATTGATTTCCACCACCTCGATATCGGTGGCGCGCGCGCCGCTGGCGATCAAGCCGCCGATGATGGCGGCGGCCATGTTGCCGCCGCCAATGAAGCTGACTTTATGCATGTTTGTTCCTTTCACCAAAGAGTGCGGTGCCAACCCGCACGATCGTCGCGCCTTCCAGTATGGCGGCTTCCAGATCGGCCGACATGCCCATCGACAGGGTGTCCAGCGCGTAGCCGCGTTCGACCAGGGCCTCAAATGCCATGCGCACCTGTCGAAATGCGGCGCGTTGGACAGCGATGTCCGTCGCTGGCGCCGGAATCGCCATCAAACCACGCAGCTGCAAGCCTGGCAGCCCCGACATGGCCTCAGCCAGCGCAGGCAATTCTGCTGCGGCCACCCCGCCCTTGCTGGCCTCGCCGCTTACATTCAGCTCGATGCATACCTGCAGGGGCGGCAAATTCGCCGGACGCTGCGCCGACAGCCGCTCGGCAATCTTCAGCCGGTCAATGCCGTGCACCCAGCTGAAGTTCTCGGCAATGGCCCGGGTTTTATTGCTCTGGATCGGCCCGATGAAATGCCATTCAAGTGGCATATCGCGCAGGGCACACTGCTTGTCGAGCGCTTCCTGCACGTAGTTTTCACCAAACTCGCGCTGGCCACAGGCGGCCAGCGCACGCACCGCCGCCGCGTCAAAGGTTTTGCTGACCGCCAGCAGGCGTACCGCCGTCGCGTCACGCCCGGCGTCTGCCAGCGCGTGCGCAATCCGCGTTTGCACGAGAGTCAAACGCCGTTTAAATGCAGCATGTGCAGACGGCATGTCCGGCTCAAGTTCGCCCGTTTTCAGACCGTTATTCATTGCGCTTATTATCTTTCAAAACACCCCAGACGAGGCTCACGTGGATATTTCCGAATTATTGGCTTTTTCCGTCAAGAACAAAGCCTCCGACTTGCACCTGTCGGCAAGCCTGCCGCCGATGATCCGGGTGAACGGCGATGTGCGCCGCATCAACCTGCCGCCGATGGAGCACAAGGACGTGCATCGCATGGTGTACGACATCATGAACGACGGCCAGCGCAAGGTGTACGAAGAAACGCTGGAAATCGACTTTTCGTTCGAGATTCCTTCGCTGGCGCGCTTCCGGGTCAACGCCTTCAACCAGCAATACGGCGCAGGCGCGGTGTTCCGGACGATTCCCTCGAAGGTGTTGTCGCTGGAAGAACTCAACTGCCCGCCCATTTTCAAGGAAATCTCCGACCAGCCACGCGGCATTGTGCTGGTCACCGGCCCGACTGGCTCAGGCAAGTCGACCACGCTGGCGGCGATGATGGACTACGTCAACGAGAACCAGTACGCGCACATCCTCACTGTCGAAGACCCGATCGAATTCGTCCATCAGAGCAAGAAATGCCTGATCAACCAGCGCGAAGTCGGCCCGCACACGCTGTCGTTCAACAACGCGTTGCGCTCGGCACTGCGGGAAGACCCGGACGTCATCCTGGTGGGCGAATTGCGCGACCTGGAGACCATCCGCCTCGCGCTCACCGCGGCCGAAACGGGTCACTTGGTGTTCGGCACCCTGCACACCTCGTCGGCCGCCAAGACCATCGACCGCGTGGTCGACGTGTTCCCGGCAGCTGAAAAGGAAATGGTGCGCTCGATGCTGTCCGAATCGCTGCGCGCTGTCATCTCGCAAACCCTGCTCAAAACCAAGGACGGCAACGGCCGCGTGGCCGCGCACGAGATCATGATCGGCACCCCGGCGATCCGCAACCTGATTCGTGAAGGCAAGGTGGCGCAGATGTATTCCGCAATCCAGACCGGCGGCAACATCGGCATGCAGACGCTCGACCAAAATCTGCAGGATCTGGTGAAGCGCAACATCATTGCCTCCGGCGTGGCGCGCAGTGCGGCACAGAACAAAGACGCTTTCCTGGGTTAAGGACTGAACAAATGAATGCTGAAAAAACCATCCACGACCTGCTGCGCCTGATGCTGGCGAAAAACGCGTCTGACTTGTTCATCACGGCGGGCTTTCCCCCCGCGTTCAAGGTCGACGGCAAAATCACCCCGGTGTCGAACCAGAGCCTGACGCCGGCGCACACCAGTGAACTGGCCCGCTCGATCATGAACGACCGGCAATGGAGCGATTTCGAAGCGACCAACGAGTCCAACTTCGCCATCAGCCCGCCCGAAATCGGCCGCTTCCGGGTCAACGTATTCGTCCAGCAGGGGCGCGTCGGCATCGTGATGCGGACGATTGTCACCAAGATCCCGAAGATGGATGAACTGAATTTGCCGCCCATCATGCGGGATGTCGCGATGATCAAGCGTGGCCTGGTGATTTTCGTCGGCGCCACCGGTTCCGGTAAGTCCACCTCGCTTGCCGCCCTGATCGGGCACCGCAACGAAAACGCCGCCGACCACATCATCACGGTCGAGGACCCGATCGAATACGTGCACGATCACAAGAAATCCATCATCACCCAGCGCGAGGTCGGCATCGACACCGACAACTGGTTCTCGGCGCTGAAGAACACGTTGCGGCAAGCACCCGACGTCATCCTGATCGGCGAAATCCGCGACCGCGAGACCATGGAATACGCCATCGCCTTTGCTGAAACCGGCCACCTCTGCCTGTCGACGCTGCACGCCAACAGCGCCAACCAGGCGCTCGACCGCATCATCAACTTCTTCCCCGAAGAGCGGCGCGACCAGTTGCTGATGGACTTGTCACTCAATCTCAAAGCCTTCATCTCGCAGCGATTGATTCCACGCAAGGGCGTGACCGGCCGCGTGGCAGCGGTCGAAATCCTGCTCAACTCGCCGTTGATCGCCGACTTGATCTTCAAGGGCGCGGTTCATGAAATCAAGGAAATCATGTCGAAGTCGCGTGAGCTCGGGATGCAGACCTTCGACCAGGCGCTGTTCGACCTGTACGAATCCGGAATGATTTCCTACGAAGATGCGCTGCGCAACGCCGACAGCCTCAACGACCTGCGCCTGCAAATCAAGCTGCACGGCCAGGAAGCCAAAGGACGCGACATGATGGCGGGGCTGGATCACCTCGGCATCGTCTAGCCCTGGCTCAATCGGGGTTGATGACGGCTTTCACGTCCAGACCCTGATTGCCCGGCAAGGCCTTGATCGCCTCGGCGGCCGCTTTCAGTGCCGCCTCTTCACCGCCATATTTCACCATCAAATGTTCATCGTCGGGCATCGGTGCGCCGCTCGACATGGGGATGATTGACGCCTTGCCACTGCCGGACGCACCAAAATCAGCGACCAGGTAATAGCTGCGGTAAACCTCGGCGCCGTCGTTGAGCATGCCGGTGAGGCGGATCGATGCGGTAATCATGAGGGGAGGCTCTCAAATGGAGTGATGAAGTGACCCGCCAGCCGCGCATCGGTTCCGCCCAGACCATCAAACTCCACGGCCAGGAAGCCAAAGGCACATCCTGGTCAATCATCCTGGATGACGTGGCGATCGCGTCCGTCGTGCTTGCCGGCATAAAGCGCCTGGTCAGCCCGTGCCAGCGCATCATCCAGGGACTCATCGTGTTGCACCCGGGTCAACCCCAGGGTAATGGTCATGCTGATGGGCTGGGCGGCATGCTCCAGTGCCATCGGCGAGTTGCGCACCTGCTCAACGATCCGCTGTGCTGCAATGGCGGCGGCTTCACGCGACGGACACTGCATCAACAACAAAAACTCCTCGCCGCCAAAGCGAAACAGGGGCTCATTCGGCCGCAATGCGCGTGTCAGGCTGTCGGTCAAATGCCGCAGCGCGCTGTCGCCTACCGCATGGCCATATTGATCATTGATCATCTTGAAGTGATCAATATCGATCATTGCCACATAGAGCTGGGTGTGTTCACGCCGGACGGCTCGTTGCGCTTGAACAAACTCGTCTTCGATCCCATAGCGCAAGGGCAATCCCGTAAGCGGATCATTGCACACCGCATCGGCAAGGAACTGGGTTTTAAAGCTGGCCATCAACCCGGTCAGCTCTGACTGGCTCTGTTCAAACACTTCAAGATCAGCAATCACACCCGGCTGTCCGGCCAGAATATTGGCGCAGATGGATCGAATGGCATCATGCATGGCCTGATGCACGACCTCAACCTGGTGTGCCTTTTGTGCATCCATCTTGTCGAAATCGGGCTTCTGCGATGCAAACCAGTGACCGAACCGGCACAGCATATGCGCCTCACTCGCCAGCACATCCTCACCGGGCGAGGCTCGCAACACCGCGCAGCGCATCACGCGACGCGTCCAGTCCATGTGCGACTCAACCGCTGCATCCAGCTCGACGATGAAGTGTCTGGTTTTACCCGACAAATTGGACATACCTGCGCTCTCGCTTATATTTTTTACAGCCCAACCCGTTTCGATCCTGCGCGTTTACGCGACATTCATCCAGCCCTGTCGCGCGGCTTTCAGCCCGGCGGCGGCGCAGTCTTAACCGGCCGCATCGACCCGGCAATCACCTTGTAATGCAGAAAGCGGGTTTCAATCGACCCATTGAATAGCGGAATGCGACGGCTGGCTTTCAGCCCCATCAACTTGGGCAGCAGCGGATCACCGGAGATGATCCAGGCGTCCCAGCCGCTGAAGTTCTTTTTCAGCCAGTCGCCCAGCTGCGGGTACCAGTCGGCCAGTTCCTCACCATCGCCCAGGCGCTCGCCGTAAGGCGGGTTGGTGACGATGGTGCCGGCTGGCGTAGGTGCCTGCAATTCAAGCACGTCGGCGACCTGCAGCTCGATCACGTCGGCATAGCCTGCTGCAACGAGGTTGTTCTTCGCCTTGTCGATCACCCAGCGATCCTGGTCGGAACCAAATATCGGCAGCTTCCTGAGCGGCTTTTCCTGGGCAAGGGCCTCGGCCTTGATGCGTTTCCACAACGCCGCATCAAAGTCGCGATAGTGTTCAAAAGCAAAATGTCGCCCGCGCCCCGGCGCGCGATTCAAGGCCATGTCTGCCGCTTCGATCAGGATGGTACCGGCGCCGCACATCGGGTCGAGCAGCGGGGTGCCAGGCTCCCAGCCGGACAGCATCAGCAGCCCGGCGGCGAGGTTTTCCTTGACCGACGCCGCGCTCGCCTCAGTCTTGAAGCCGCGCTTGAACAGCGGCACCCCGCTGGTGTCGAGGTAAAAGGTCACCGCATCCGGGGTAAAAAAGGCATACACCGGGACGTCGGGCGACTCGGTATCGACGCTCGGACGTTCGCGCGTTTCCTCCCGAAAACGGTCACAGATGGCGTCCTTGATTTTCAGCGTAATGAAGTTGAGGCTTTTCAGCGACGCATTTTGCGCACCCACTTTGACCGCAATGGTTTTGTCGACGCTGAACCACGACGGCCATGGCAGATCGAGCGCCGCACGGTAGATGTGCTCTTCCTTGTGATAACGGGTATAGCCGACCTTGCGCAGGATGCGCGTGGCAATCCGCGATGTGAGGTTGGCGCGCATTTCGGCCGCAGCGTCGGCCATGAACAGCACCCCGGCGGGCAGTTGACGCACGATTTGCGCACCGGCGGCGCTCAGTTCGGCTTCCAGCAGCGGTTCCAGCCCGCGGGGACAGGTGGCGAAATGGCTGGCGGGCGGCAACACATCACGCTCGGGGCGAACGGGATGCGGCGTATTGGGGCGACGGGATTGGGGTTTCAAACGGAGCTTTCTTAAAAGGGCTTCAATACAACCAACAACACGACAACCAATAAAACGATCACCGGAATTTCATTAAACCAGCGGTACCAGACATGCGACTTGGTATTTTGCTTGACCTCAAACTGTCGCAAACGCTTGCCGCATACGTGATGATAGCCAATCAAGCCGGCAACCAGCGTGAGCTTCGCCCACATCCAGTTCATGCTGAGCGGAAAATACGCCAGCCATAACCAGGTACCGGTAATCAGCGTCAGCCACATGATCGGGGTGACGAAGCGATACAATTTGCGCGCCATCAGCAGCAACCGGTCGTACGCCACCCCGTGGGTTTCCATCGCCAGGTTGACGAACAGGCGCGGCAGATAAAACAGGCCGGCAAACCAGCTCACCACCATCACGATATGAAACGACTTCAGCCACAACATGGATCAATCTACCTTGCTAAAAAAATGGACGCCAAGTCCGCT
>JAABQE010000274.1 GCA_011391655.1 Hydrogenophilales bacterium | reverse complement strand
AGTTTCGGGGCCGGTCAGATCGACCAGCAGGTTGTCGATGCCCAGGCCGGCGAGGGCGGACATCAGGTGTTCGACGGTGGACACTTTGGCGGCGCCCGATTCGAGCATGGAACACAGCCGGGTGTCGGTCACGAGATAAGGATCGGCCTTGAGTTCGGCTGGCGGATCGAGGTCGATGCGGCGGAACACGATGCCGCTGTTGGGGGCGGCCGGGCGCAGGGTCATCTCGACCTTGACGCCGGAATGCAGTCCGACCCCCGCCGCCTTGACCGGCGTTTTTAATGTGCGTTGCTTGATCATGTGGTCATTTTAGCTGCTTGGGGACGAACGACCCTAGCCTGGCACGCCATGCGTGCCAGGTTGTCGCCGCCACCATCCGGGTCAGTCTGCCTGACGACGCAGAAAGGCCGGGATGTCCAGGTGGTCGACGCCAGAGTCGGTCATCGCCTGAACCCGGGTGCGGCGGGTGGTCATTACGCTGGGCAGCTCTTCGCTATCGCCACCAACCATCATCGGCGCATCGTCGGTGCCGGTGCGGATGATCTGCATCGGCCGCTGGGTGTGCTTGGCAACAGGACTGCCAAGGCCGGTGGCGACCATGGTGACACGCAGCGCATCTTCCATGCTGTCGTCGAGCACCTGGCCCACGATGACGGTGGCTTCTTCAGCAGTGAAGGCCTTGATGGTGTTCATCACTTCGTGAATTTCACGCATCTTCACGGTGCTTGATGCCGTGATGTTGACCAGCACGCCGCGCGCGCCTGCCAGGTTGACGTCTTCCAGCAGTGGGCTGGCGACGGCTTGTTCGGCTGCAATGCGCGCGCGGTTTTCGCCACTGGCCTGCGCCGAACCCATCATCGCCATGCCCATCTCGGACATCACGGTGCGTACGTCGGCAAAGTCGACGTTGACCAGGCCGGGGCAGTTAATGACTTCGGCGATGCCGCCGACCGCGCCGTGCAGCACGTTGTTGGCGGCCTTGAAGGCATCCAGCATCGAGACGTCGTCGCCCAGCACCTGCATCAGCTTTTCGTTGGGGATGATGATCAGCGAGTCGACGTGCTTCGACAGCGCCTCGATGCCGGCGTTGGCGGCGCGTACGCGCTTGCCTTCGAACATGAACGGCTTGGTGACAACCGCCACGGTGAGAATACCAAGTTCCTTGGCGACTTCGGCCACCACCGGCGCTGCGCCGGTGCCGGTGCCGCCGCCCATGCCGGCGGTGATGAACAGCATGTCGGCGCCGTCGATCAGTTCGGCGATGCGCTCGCGGTCTTCCAGCGCGGCTTCGCGGCCGATGTCCGGATTGGCCCCTGCACCCAGGCCCTTGGTCACACCATTGCCGAGCTGCAACTGCAGCTTGGCCTGGTTGCGATTCAGCGCCTGCGCGTCGGTGTTGATGGCGATGAATTCCACGCCGGTCAAACCCGAGGTAATCATGTGATCGACCGCATTGCCGCCGCAGCCGCCCACGCCAATCACCTTGATCACTGCATCCTGGGTATCTACATCCATCAGTTCAAACATCTTGCTTCCTCCTTATTGCCAATCAAAAATCCAGATCCATTGGCGGGTTCGACCGCCAAATCCCGTTTCAACGTCGCGCAGTTCAATGACCTGGCGACATCAGAAATTCCCTTTAAACCAACTTTTCATTCGTTCCAGAATGTCCTTGAGGCTGTTGCCCGATAGCTTCGGCGCATCGCGCCCGCGTGCTTCCAGCCCGGCCAGCAGCAGCCCCATGCAGGTGGCATAGCGCGGGTTGTGCATCACATCCGACAGCCCGCCGGTGTAGCGTGGCCAGCCCATGCGCACCGGCATGTGGAACACTTCCTCGCCCAACTCGACCATGCCCTGCATCCCGGCCGAGCCGCCGGTGATGACGATGCCGGACGACAGCAGTTCCTCGAAGCCGCTGCGGCGCAATTCGGCCTGCACCAGCGAATACAGCTCTTCCATGCGCGGCTCGATGAATTCGGCCAGCGTCTGTTTTGACAGCGTGCGCGGCGGGCGGTCGCCAATGCCGGGCACTTCGATCATGTCGCGCGCGTCGGCCAGCTGGCGCAGCGCACAGCCATACTGGATCTTGATGTCCTCGGCTTCTTTCGGCGGCGTGCGCAGGGCCACGGCGATGTCGTTGTTGACCTGGTCGCCGGCCACCGGAATCACCGCGGTGTGGCGGATCGCGCCATCGGTGAACACGGCGATGTCGGTGGTGCCGCCACCGATATCGACCAGGCAGACGCCGAGCTCTTTTTCATCTTCGGTCAGCACCGCCATCGCCGAGGCTAATGGCTGCAACACCAGATCGCCGACCTCGATGCCGCAGCGGCGCACGCACTTGATGATGTTCTGCGCCGCCGACACCGCGCCGGTGACGATGTGAACCTTGACCTCCAGCCGCACCGCGCTCATGCCGAGCGGGTCACGCACGTCTTCCTGGCCATCGACGATGAATTCCTGCGGGATGGTGTGCAGGATCTGCTGGTCGGTCGGGATGTTGACCGCGCGCGCGGTATCCACCACGCGGTCGACGTCGAGCTGGCTGATTTCCTTGTCCTTGATCGCATACATGCCATGCGAGTTGAAGCTTTTGATGTGGCTGCCCGCGATGCCGGTGTAGACCTCGCGGATCTTGCAGTCGGCCATCAGTTCGGCTTCTTCCAGCGCGCGCTGGATGGCGTTGACCGTGGCCTCGATGTTGACCACCACTCCACGGCGCAGCCCGCGCGAGGGATGGGTGCCCATGCCGATGATGTCGAGGCTGCCCTCGTCGTTGATTTCGGCAACGATGCAGACGATCTTGGAGGTACCGATGTCGAGACCGACGACCAGGTTTTTGGGGTCTCTAGGCTTGCTCATGCTGCGCTCATGTTGGATTCGATCTAAAAGGGGAGGCGCCGTTTGGCATCCGCACGGCGAAACCGTCGGCGTAACGCAAATCGACGGTGAGGGGAATAATCGGCGCGGCAGGTGTGGGTTCGACTGCCGAGGCCACCGGAGACATGGATGGCGGCGAAAGTGTCGCGGCCTGTGCGCTTAATAGCCGCGGGTAATAACTGACAAAGCGCGCCAGCCGCTCATCGGTTTGCTGCCGGCCCAGCGCCAGCTGCATGCCGTTGTCCAGCCGCATCCACCAGGCGCGGCGTGGCGACAAGCGCAGTTCGGTGACGTGCATGTCGAGCGGCGCCAGTGCGGCCTGATGGCGGCGGAAAGCCGCCACCACTTCGGCGCTGCTGTCTTGCGGTCCTGACAGGCGCGGCAAGTTGCCGGATGCCGCCGCCACAAACACCTCGCCTTCGCCATTCACCAGCGCGTTATCGTTCCAGCGTGCCAGCGGCACCTGCTCGGCCAGCGACACCACGAGGGTGTCAGGCCAGCGCCGTTCAACCCGCGCCTCGCGCACCCATGGCAGCTTTTCCAGACTTTCGCGCACGTGTTCGAGGTCGACCGTAAAGAAGGTGCCGTGCACCCGCCGGTCGGCCACCAGGCGAATCTGTGCTTCGGTCACGTGGGTGACCGGCGTTTTGACTTCCAGCGTGGTCAGCGCGAACCACGGCCGCGCCACCACCCAGCTGGTGGCGCCATAGGCCAGCAGGCCGAGCGCGCCCCAGGTCAGCACGCGGGCGGCCTGGTTCAGTGGATGGTTGGCGAGTTCGGCGTTCATGCCAGCGTCTGCTCCAGAATGCGCATGCACAGTGCATCGAAATCCAGCCCGGCCACCCGCGCTGCCATCGGCACCAGGCTATGGTCGGTCATGCCGGGTGAGGTGTTCACTTCCAGTAAATAGGGGTTGCCGAGGCTGTCGCGCATCATGTCCACGCGCCCCCAGCCACGTCCGCCCACCAGCCGGAACGCATCCAGCGCCAGTTTGCGCATGGCCTGTTCGTCCGCTTCCGGCAGACCGGCCGGGCAGTGATACTGGGTGTCGTTGCGCAGGTATTTCGCGTCGAAGTCGTAAAACGCTGCGTCCTTGGCGGGCTCCAGCCAGATCAGCGGCAAGGCGCGGTCGCCGAGAATGGCGACGGTGAATTCCGGACCGTCGATGAAGGTTTCGGCCAGCACCAGCGGATCGTGTTCGGCGGCGGTTTTATAGGCCGCCTTCAGCGTGCCCGCCTCGGTGACCTTGCTCATGCCGATGCTGGAACCTTCACGCGCGGGCTTGACGAAAATCGGCAGGCCGAGCTGTTTTTCCACCGCTGCGAAATCGCTGTCGGCGCTGAGCATGGCCCAGTCGGCGGTGGGCAGGCCGGCCGCGCGCCACAGCAGTTTGGTGCGCCACTTGTCCATGCCGAGTGCCGAGGCCATCACGCCGCTGCCGGTGTAAGGCATGCCCAGCACTTCGAGCGCGCCCTGCATGCAGCCGTCTTCGCCGAGGCGGCCATGCAGCGCGATGAACACGCGGTCGAATTCGCCGCTGATGAGGTCACCAAGATTGCGGTTGGCCGGGTCGAACGCATGCGCATCGACGCCCTGGCGCTGTAACGCCGCCAGCACCGCGGCCCCGCTGTTGAGCGACACCGGACGCTCGGCTGAGGTGCCGCCCAGCATCACTGCGACTTTGCCGAATTTTTTTGCTGCTTCAATCGGGCTCAATGCCGTTCTCCAATAATCCGTACTTCGCGGATCAGCCGCACATTGGTGCGCGCCTCCACGCTATCTTCCACATGTTCGATCAGACGTTCGATATCGGCTGCATAGGCATGGCCGAGGTTGACGATAAAGTTGGCGTGCTTTTCCGACACCTGTGCATCGCCGATGCGAAACCCCTTGAGGCCGCACGTCTCGATCAAGCGCGCAGCGTGATCGCCGGGCGGGTTGCGGAACACCGAGCCGGCGTTGGGCAGATTCAGAGGCTGCGACGCGATGCGCTGTTTCAGCAGTGTCTTGATGGTTTCGCGCGAGGCCGCGCCATCACCTTTTTCCAGCCGGAACCAGCCGCCGACAAACCATTCCTGATGCGGCACCTTCAAGGCCACGTGCCGGTAGCCGGTGACGTATTCGCCCGGCAGCCGTTCATTCAGTTGTCCCTGGCGGTTGAGCGTCAACACCTGCACCAGCTTGTCCCAGGTTTCACCGCCATAGCAACCTGCGTTCATTGCAATTGCCCCACCGACGGTGCCGGGAATGCCGGCCCAGAATTCGCCGCCGACCAGATTGTTGTTAGCGGCAAAGCGCGCCAGCTTGGGCGAGGCCACGCCTGCCTGAGCAAAAATCAGCGCGGTTTCGCGGCCAGTGGGCACCGGTGGCATGCCCTGGGTGCGAAACTCGATGGCCAGTTTTTTCAGTACGCCATGCAGCAAAATCACCACGCCCGCCACGCCGCCGTCACGTACCAGCAGATTGCTGCCGAGCCCGAGCATGTGGATTTCTTCGTGAGCGGGCAGTGAGCGCACCAGCCAGGAGAGGTCGTCCAGGTCGGCCGGAACATAGACGCGCTGGGCCGCACCACCGGCGCGCCACGACACATGCTTGCTCATCGGCTCGTGGTAGAGAAAATGCCCGCGCAGCGCCGGCGTGCCGCCGCCGGCCATGTCGATGTCGCTCATGCGGTAGTCATGCCGCATGGGGTGCTCCCAAGGCAGGCGCAACCTGACCGATGCTGCCGGCGCCCATCACCAGTACCACGTCGCCGGCCTGGGTCAGGTCGCGCACGGCCGCAGGCAGGTCGGCGACGTTTTCGACAAACAGCGGTTCGACCTTGCCCGCCACCCGAACCGCGCGGGCGAGCGCACGGCCATCCGCCGCGACGATGGGCGCTTCGCCGGCCGGGTAGACCTCGGTCAGCACCAGCAGGTCGGTTTCCGACAGCACCTTCACAAAATCTTCAAAGCAGTCGCGGGTGCGCGAGTAGCGATGCGGCTGGAACACCAGCACCAGCCGCCGTCCCGGAAACGCGCCGCGTGCGGCTGCCAGCGTGGCGGCCATTTCCACCGGATGATGGCCGTAGTCGTCGATCAGGCAATAGTGGCCGCCGTCTTTCGCGGGCAGTTCGCCATAACGCTGGAAGCGCCGCCCGACTCCGTGGAATTCGGCCAGGGCTTTCACGATGGCGGCATCGCTGGCATCGACTTCGGTCGCCACCGCAATCGCCGCCAGCGCGTTCAACACGTTATGCATGCCGGGATGATTCAGCACGATGTCGAGATCGGCCATGCCCTCACGCTGCACGGTGAAATGCATCAGGCCCTGCTCGAAGCGCGGATTGATCGCACGCACCTGCGCGGCTTCGTCAAAACCGTAGGTGGTGATCGGCTTGGTGATGCGCGGCATGATTTCACGCACGTGCGGGTCGTCGATGCACAGCACCGCCATGCCGTAAAACGGCAGCCGCTGGCAAAAGTCGACGAAGGCGGTTTTCAGCCGTTCGAAATCATGGCCATAGGTGTCCATGTGATCGGCGTCGATGTTGGTGACGATCGCGATCACCGGCGTCAGATAGAGGAAGGACGCGTCGGATTCGTCGGCCTCGGCCACCAGAAAGTCGCCCTTGCCGAGTCGCGCATTGGTGCCGGCAGCGGTGAGCTTGCCGCCGATGACGTAGGTCGGATCCATCCCCGCCTCGCCGAGTATGCTGGCAACCAGGCTGGTCGTCGT
>JAABQE010000273.1 GCA_011391655.1 Hydrogenophilales bacterium | reverse complement strand
TCGTCACGCACCAGCGGCACCGCGCCCAGCAGGTCGCCCGACACCTGCCGGCCGATGCGATTCTCCTGCTCGGGCGAGTAATCACCGAACAGCGCGAACCCCAACTGGTTGACGTCCAGTGTTTGTTTGCCCTGGGGCGGCGTGGCAGCGCTTTGCTGCGTCGCCGACGTGGTTGAGGGCGTGGTGGGTGCAGGCTGGGTCTGCTGCTTTTTGCTCAACTCCTGGTTCACGCTGTCTTCCAGAAATTTCCCCAGATCGAATGCGCTCGCCGTCCCGCTCAAGGCAAGCAGCGAAACAGCCACTGCAATGTGTTTGGCCATGCCCTTGGCAATACGTTTGGTGTTCATTGAGGTATCCATTAATTGCTCTCCCACGATGAGGAGGGCGCCTGCGCGGGCTTGGACTCAACCAATTCCGGCACCTTGACCGCAACCAGCCCCGCCTGACTGGCAAAACTTCTGCCCTGTGCCGGCGTCACCATCCACCCATCCAGCCTGGCCAACTCATCCGCGTTGAATGTGGCTTTTTTCAGGTCTTCCTCATTCAAACCGCGCAAGCCCGCCACCGCGACCACGCGACTGGGATCGGAGCGGGTGGTCGCTGCACCCACCACATCGCCCAGGCCGCTGCTGCTCAAGCCCCCCGCGCCGACCCGCACCGACAGCAAACGCATCCAGCCAGTCGTTTTTCCCGATGTGACACGCAACCAGCCCCCCTGCTTGGCGAGCACAGTAACGCTGGAACCTTTGGCCACACTGCCCGCCACGCTGGCTGTCGCACTAGGCTGGCTATACAGCTTGTCGGTGCGCAACACCGTGCCGGATGCGGCCTGCGCGGATGCTGTCGCGGCACTCAGCAGCAGCATGGCTAGCGGAATCAAAAAGGGTTTCATCGTGTGTCGTCTCCATTGAAGGGTAAAACTGTATGGCCTGTCTCCCGATGCTGCAAGCCGCATCGCAAGCACAAGCATGATCGATCGCGTTAAGATGCCGCGATGAATTTCCTTGCAGCCTCCATCGAATCACTCGGCGCCAAGATTATCGGCGGATGGACCGTCGGCTATGGCTTGCTCGCTTTTCTGACGCAAGCCCTGTTGTCGCTGCTCGACCGCAACACCTGGAACCGCGCCACCTTCGATGTGATAATCAAGCAAGTGTATTTCACTGCAGTGCAGATTTTGCCGGTTTTCCTCAGTTATGTAGTGGTCATTTCGTGGCTCATCATCACCATCATCCTCACCACCGCACGCGACTTCGGTCTCGCTGAATTCGCCAGCGAAATGACGATCCGCGTGCTGGTGCTGGAACTGTTGCCCTTCCTCACTGCGCTTTACATAGCCTTGCGTTCGGGCAGCGCGATGAACACCGAAATCGCGTTGATGAAGGTCAACAATGAGTTGGAGGCCCTGGCGCACTGCAAGGTTCCGCCCATGCAGTTCGAATTTCTGCCACGCCTGATCGGCGGCGTGATTTCAGTTGTCGGACTGGCCAGCCTTGCTTCGCTGCTTGCCCTGCTTCTGGCCTACCTGGCGATATATGGGATGTCCCCGGCAGGGTTTGAGCCCTTCACCCGCACCATCGCAAAAATTTTCGATTTCAGGATTGTGGCCGGGCTGATTGTTAAATGTGCGCTGTTCGGGCTGGCGGTGACGGTGATCCCGATCACCGCCGGGCTGGAAACGCCCAAAAAGCTCTTCATGGTGCCGGTCTCTGTTCTGCGCGGCATGATGCGGGTGTTCTTTGCCATTGTGACCATCGAGGTGGTGTCATTAGCGCTCAAATACATCTGACGTCGTTTAGCGACCGCGCTGCGCTGATGGCGGCCGTCGTCGAGCTGGACGACGACGTGGCGCGGGTCGCGCTCGATCTGCCGCTGCGCGCGAATCTATCCGCGCTCGACAACATCGCGCTGATCCCGCTATATCAACGTCATTACGGCGCTGCCGAATCCACCCGGCAGGCGCATACGTTGCTGGCACAGCTGGGGCATGCCGACATCGCCCCGCTGCGCGATCCCGACATGACGCCCGCGCAGCGTTTCGTCGCCCAGCTGGCGCGCGCGCTCATCCTCAAACGCCCCCGACTGGTCATCGACCGCCCCGGCGCCATGCTTTACGATGTGCCCTACCCGCGCTTCATCCGCCAGTTGGCCACGCATGCCGACCTCATCGGGACGTGGGAAATTTTCGACTTCAGCTGGAACCAGGCACTTTATTCAGAATGAACACACTGCATTTCAAGGTAGGGCTGTTTGCACTGGCCACCCTGTTGCTCGGGGCGGCGTTCGTGGTGTACCTGTTACATGCGCGCGGCTATTTCGAGAACACCTACCGGCTGCAACTCGCCGCAGCCAGCGCGGACGGTGTTGCGCCCGGCGTGCCGCTGGTTTTTTCCGGCATCGTAATCGGCAGCGTCACCTCATTGGGGCTGAACGATGGCGGCGGAATCGTCATTCAACTCGAGTTGCTGGAACGCAATGCCAAGTGGCTCAGGCAGGACAGCGTCTACACCCTGAACAAACCCTTCTTCGGCAGCCCCAAAATCAGCGTCGATTCAGGCAGCCTCAGTGGCCCCAGCCTGCCTGAAAACTCCACCATGCTGCTACTCACACCCGACATCAGCAAGGAGATTCCGGTCCTGATCGAGCAAGTCAAGACGATCCTCGCCAACGTCGAGCACCTAACCCGCCAGGACGGCGATGTCAACGCCACCCTCGCCAATCTGAAGACGGTGACCGGACGCATGACGGGCGAATACGGCATGCTCGAAAGCGTGCTCGGCAGCCCGGAAAAAGCCCGTGTGGTGACCGACTCGCTCGACCAGACCCGTGCGCTCATCGCCAAACTCGATAGCCTGGCCGGCAAAACCGACCAGTGGCTGTATGCGCAGAACGGCGTAGCCGACAGCACCCGCGAGGCGCTGGCCCAGGTAAAGCTCATGCTTGTCGACGCGCAATCCAGCCTGAAGAAAGCCGATGAATTGATGACCAACGCGGTGGCCATTTCCGCTGACGTCAAAGCCGGTACCCAGGACATCGTCAAACTGCGCGCCGAGATCGACGATGCGGTGCGCAAATCCAGCGCCCTGATCAACAAGATCAATAACCTGTGGCCATTCGCCTCCGACCCCGAAGTGAAGCTGCCATGAAATCCCTGCTCAGTATCCTCGGCCTGATCCTCCTCACCGCCTGCGGTAGCGGCGGCCCCCCGCCGCCCGACTGGAAAACCGACGCAGCGGACTTGATTGAGCGCTACCAGAAGCATGCACTACGGGGTGAAAACATCCTGGCCGAGCGTTATTTCCAGCAGGCAGTCACCGCCACCGGCGGCGCTGGCCGCGTCCATGAAACGGCGCACTTGTGGCTGGTTCGCTGCGCCACCCGCCGCGCCATGCTGATCGACGATGCCTGCACTGAATATGCCCGATTGGCACAGACCGAACCCAACGCTGCGAATGCAGCCTATTTTCAGTTCCTGACCTTGCAATGGGATGCGGTCGATATCGCGCTGCTGCCCAGCCAGCACCATGATGTGGTCAGCGCGCCGGCGCACGCGCGACCCGCCCTGTTATCCGGCATCGACGATCCGTTGGCGCGTTTGCTGGATGCCAGTTTGCTGGTCATGCGCCAGGAAGCGGATTCTTCCACGCTGACGCTGGCGACCACAACCGCCTCAGACCAAGGCTGGCGACAACCGCTTCTGACGTATCTCAAACTACAGGAAAAGCAGGCAGTCACACGAGGCGATACCGCAGAACTGGCTCGGCTCAGCCTGCGCATTCAACTGGTCGAGCAAAGCTTCGCGGTCACCCCATAAACGGCACCAATGCATCCATAAGCAAAAGCAAACCCCGCAGTTGCCGAAAAAATGACGATCGCATTGACAAGCCAACACGGCATCGTTACCTTGCTGACTCGAAGCGTTATGCGCCTTCGCAATCTACCAAGTTGTACCCAAAATACTTAAATGGAGGAGTCCCATGAAATACGCTTCAATCGCTCTGGCCACCCTGGCCGTGTTTTCGACCGCTGCTCACGCTGCCCCCGCCCTGATGTCCGCTGACTGGACCGCTGAAGCTTGTAATGTATGGAATAAGGATGCTGCCCTGTTTGACGGCTTGGCCCAAGGCTGGATCCAGAACGACGGCGGGCGCGGCTACAAGATCATTCACTTGTATCGCACCGAGTGCGGCGAAGCCACCCAGACCGAGATGAAAATCGTACCCAAAGATGGCAAGGCCATCTGCGAATACGGCGGTGCCGTAAAAGCCACCAAAATGGACTACAAGTCCGATTATCAGATGCATGCCACCACCGAACGCTGGACAGAAATGGGTGCTGGCGAATACGGCCCGATGAAAGCCATGATGTTCGGCAAACTGAAATTCGTCGGCCCCAAAGTGGAAGCCATGAAGGTGATGGGTCCGTTCGAAACCTTCCTGAAACTGCCGGGCAAGATTGCATTCGACAAAGCCTGCCCTGCCAAGTAAGCAGGACGTGGCAACAAAAAAGCCGGGGAGATCCCCGGCTTTTTTACGTCAGTACTGCTTTAAAAAAACTGATGGTGAATGACTAATGCACCGTCCCGGTTTTGACATCCAGCGGTCGCCCATTACGGATTTCCTCGGGCGTGGCATCACGGATGTCCACCACGTTCACCAGACAGGTCACGGTTTGCCCTGCCAGTGAAGGATTGCCATCCAGTGTGAGTTGGCCGTCCTCGATTGCGGTGACGTAAAAAACCTTGGTTTCACCCGACGCGTTCTCGAACATGACTTCAGCCCCCACCCGGCGAAATTCCGGCGGCACGTTTTCGATGGCGTCCACAAACACCAGGCTCTCATCACGCACCCCGTACCCGTCTTCGGGCGGCAGGGTGATTTCAATCCGCTCGCCTACCTTGCGGCCCGCCACCGCCGATTCGATGGCAGGCAAAATGCCGCTGTTGGCACCCTGCACATAGCCGACCGGGATATCGTACTGTTCAACGACCATGCCGCGCTGATCCAGAATGGAATAAGTAATGTGTACAAGTTTATGCTGTGCTACGGTAACCATGTTGTCCCATCCTGAACCGTCTAAAGAGTGCGCTGCGCCACAACCTGCCGGCACCTCACCGGCGCCTGACCGACAACGGGGCAGCCTGCTTATGATACCTTTGAAGCTCAATCTTCACACTGTCCGCCCATGAAACCGCTCAAACAACTGCCCGCCTGGAAGGCCCTCGAACAGCACTTCAAGCCCATGCGCACGTTTGACATGCGCACGGCATTCCGCGAAGACACCCAGCGTTTCGATCAATTGTCCCTGCGCTGCGGTAACCTGCTACTCGATTACTCAAAAAATCGCGTCACCGCCGAGACGATGGGTCTTCTGATGCAGCTGGCGCGTGAGTCTGATCTCGATGCGATGCGCAATGCCATGTACAGCGGTGAACGCATCAACTTCACCGAACGGCGCGCGGCACTTCATGTGGCGCTGCGCGCGCCGTCACGCCCGCCGCTGATGGTGGAAGGGGTAGATGTCGAGCACGAGGTCGCAACGGTGCTCAAGCGGATGCAGCACTTTGTCGAATCCATCCACAATGGCAGCTGGCTGGGGCATACCGGCAAGCCGATCCGCGACGTCGTCAACATCGGCATCGGCGGCTCGGATCTCGGCCCGGCCATGGTGTGCGCGGCGCTCGACCATTACGCGCTGGAAAGCGTGCAGGTCCATTTCGTTTCTAACCTCGATCCCGCCCATCTGGCCACCACCCTCGCGCGCCTCAATCCCGAAACCACGTTGTTCATCGTCGCCTCAAAAACCTTTACCACGCTGGAAACGCTGGCCAATGCCAACTCGGCCAAAGCCTGGCTGCTCGCCGCGCTGCGGGCACCCGCAGCGGTCGCGCGCCATTTCGTGGCGTTGTCGACCAATACCCAGGCGGTCGAAGCGTTCGGCATCGACCCGGAGAACATGTTCATCTTCTGGGACTGGGTGGGCGGGCGGTATTCGCTGTGGTCGGCGATAGGCCTGTCGATCGCGCTGCAAATCGGCTGGGGCAATTTCCAGGCGCTGCTGGCAGGCGCCCATGCAATGGACGTCCATTTCAAGGAAGCCCCGCTGGAAGCCAATATGCCGGTCATCCTCGGCATGCTGGGCATCTGGTACGCCAACTTCTGGGGGACCGATACCCACGGCATTTTCCCCTACGACCAGCGGCTACGCTTGCTGGTGCCCTTCCTGCAGCAACTTGACATGGAATCGAATGGCAAGAACGTCAACCGTGCCAACCGCCTGGTCAACTACAACACCGGCCCCATCGTCTGGGGTGCGCCCGGCACCAATGGCCAGCACGCATTTTTCGAGCTGATCCACCAAGGCACCCGACTCATCCCCACCGATTTCCTGATGGCGGCCGTCAACCACACCCCGCTGGCGGACCAGCATGAGTGGCTGCTGGCCAATTGCATGGCGCAATCCGAAGCGCTGCTCAAGGGCAAATCCCGCGCAGTGATCGAAGCCGAACTGATCGCCCAGGGGATGAGTCGCGAAGAGGCCAAGGGGCTGGCGCCGCACAAGGTGTTCCCCGGCAATCGCCCCAGCAATACCCTGCTGTACCAGAAACTCGATCCGCAC
>JAABQE010000272.1 GCA_011391655.1 Hydrogenophilales bacterium | reverse complement strand
GGATTCGTGGCATGTCTTATATCCCTGTGGTCAGTGGCTACCTGATCCTCAGCGGCCCGGTTTCGCGCGAGTCGGTTCAATTTGAACTCTGGTTCTGGAGCGGCCAGTCCAACGCTTCAGCCAAACGCGTCACCGTGGCAGGTTTGCAAGGCTTTGAGCACGCGGAAGGTGTATGTTCAGCCGTGATAGGGGGGCGACGGCGCATCATCATCGTCAGCGACGATGGCAGCCGCAAAGATCGACGCTACGCCCGTTTTTTAATGCTTGAGCCCGATCAACTACAGATTGCACCTTGAACTGTTAACCCACAGACCAGCCCGAAACACCACAAAAACCGACGCTTGGGGCTGGTAGAACGTTTCTTCGACGGACGGGGCTTCAGAGAAAGCAGTTCATCAAAAAAGATTCGACAGCAGGCTACGGCATCACCGCAACCCGACGCTTCTTCACGATAACCACTGGTGCCGGGGATTCCTTGCAAGCAGCCTGCCAGGGTGGGTACTTGGCCTAATCCGTTGACAACGCCAAGGGCTAGTCAATTGTTGCGTGCGCCATGACGACCGCCTGCCCGATATGGACGGAAGATGATCACCACCTGTCTAGAACGCATCAATTTTGGGGCAATTTCGTAAGAATCCGATTTACGCCAAAGACAAGCCAATTGCAATTAATTTAGTCCCTTTAATCAGCGACCAATGCTTATACTTACGAATTGGTTCTTGAAAATTGTCTTTCATGGGCACAACAACGATTCTCATCGACGATGACGAGCCGGCAAATCTGTCTCTGCTGACGCATCTGTTGCGGCCGTTTTATCAGCTACTCGCCGACAAATCCGGTGAATACGAACTGCGCGCGGCGACGAACGTGCCGCAGCCAGAACTTGTGTTGATCGATGTCATGACGGCCGTCGCTGCTCAATACATTGATCGGGTCAACTCGCAGCGATGATGGACAACGCCAAATCGTCGCGCAAGATCGAGTCGTCTGCCGCCGCCGCAGGGCGGGTGGTGCTGATCTATGCCGTCTTCGCGGCGCTCTGGATACTCGCTTCAGACACAGCGCTCGAGGCACTGGTTCGCAGTCCGACCGATTGGGCGCGTGTCGGAATGTTCAAGGGCCTGCTGTTCGTCGCCGCCACTGCGCTGCTACTTTACGGCCTAGTTGTACGCCTGCTGAAAACGACTGGCGAGGCGCAGCAAGCGCTCGCCGCGCACTACGCAAAGCTGATCGAGCAGGCGCGCGACATCGTGCTGCTGATCGATCCGGCAGGCCGCATCGTCGAGGCCAATCGCGCGGCCGAGGCGGCCTATGGCTATTCTCATGCCGAACTGCTCGGCATGAGGATAGGCGACCTGCGTGCGCCGGACAGCGTGGCGGACGTGGAGCGCCAGTGGACAGTGGCAGCCAGCACTGAAGGCATCCTTTTCGAGACGCGCCACCGTCACCGCGATGGGCGCGTTTTTCCGGTCGAGGTCAGCAGCCGCGCAATCGAGATTGAAGGCAAGCTCTATCGGCAGAGCTTTATCCGCGACATCAGCGAGCGTAAGCAGGCGGAGACAGCGGCGATTGAGAACAACAATCGGCTGACCGCGGTGATGGAGAACCTCGATGAGGGCCTTATCATTGCCGATCAACATGGGTTGATCAATTACTGGAACCCGAAGGCTTTGGCCATTTACGGCTTTGCCAGTATGGACGAATGCCGGCGCCCGCTCGCCGAGTTTGCCGAAGTGGTTGACCTCCGGCCACTCAACGACGATCGCGTACTGTCGGTCGAGGAGTGGCCGATGAGCCGCGTGATGCGCGGCGAAAGGCTGCACGAGTGGGAGTGCAGGTTGCGCCGGCCCGACCAGGGCTGGGAGAAATTCCTCGCGTATTCCGGCTGGCTCATCCACAGCGCCAGCGGCGAGACGTTCGTGTATCTTTCCACCACCGACATCACCGAGCGCAAGCAGGCGGGGGCGGCATTGCAGGAGAAAGAGCGTCTCCTGTTGGAGTCCCAACGTATTGCACATATTGGCGGTTGGTCCTGGGCTTTCACCGGCCCGATCCAATGGACGGACGAGACGTATCGCGTTTACGGCGTTTCACCTGAAACGTTCATCCCGACCTTCGAGGCGCTGGTCAATCTGGTTCATCCTGAAGACCGGCAAATGATGGGGGAATGGACGCGCGCCTGCGGTGCGGGAGAAAAGCCTACTGAGCTTGAGTTTCGCTGCGTCTGGCCCGACGGCACGGTCCGGTTTCTCAGTGGTCACGGCGAGCGGATTAATGACGCCGAGAACCGGCCCGCCCACATCTTCGGCACGGTGCAAGACATCACCGAGCGCAAACAGGCGGAAGAAGCCCTGCGCGAGCGAGAGATTATGCTCTCCGGGTCGCAGCGTGCCGCCCACATTGGCTCATGGAGTCAGAAGTTGGATGACGCCAGACCCTACTTTTCTGACGAGAACTACAGGATCTACGGCCTGAACCCCTCCGACGGCGCGCCGGACCCCGAGTCCTTCTTTCAGCTTGTCCACCCTGAAGACCGAGACAGCGTACGGGAGTGGCACCAAGCCATCCTGGCGCAATCGCATCCGCCTGCCTTGGAGTTCCGCGCACTTCGCCCCGACGGCAGTTTCCGCGTGATTCGCACCGAAGGGGACGTGATCGAGACGGTGGATGGCGTGCCATCCCGCATTGCCGGCACCTCTTACGACGTGACGGAGCGCAAGAAGGTGGAGGTGGCCTTGCAGGCCAGCGAGCAGGAGTTTCGCTCGCTGGCCGAATCCATGCCACAAATCGTCTGGATCACCCGACCCGATGGCTGGAACATTTATTTCAACCAACAATGGGTGGATTACACCGGGTTGACGCTGGAGGAAAGTAACGGTCACGGCTGGAACAAACCCTTCCACCCGGACGACCAACAGCGAGCGTGGGACGCTTGGCAATATGCGACGCAAAACGATGCCACCTATTCGCTGGAATGCCGGCTTCGGCGCGCCGATGGCGCCTACCGCTGGTGGTTGATCCGCGGCGTGCCATTGCGGGACGCGAGCGGAAAGATTCTCAAGTGGTTCGGCACATGCACCGATATTGAAGAAATCAAACAGACGACGGAGGCGCTGCAGGAAACACAAGTCATGCTTGCCCGGACCGAGGAAATAGGGAAGCTCGGCGGCTGGGAATTTGATATAAACACCATGCAGCAAACTTGGACCAAGGCGATTTACGCCATCCACGAAGTCGATTTCACTGGTCAGCCGACAGTGGAGCAAGGCATCAGTTTCTACACTCCCGAGTCCCGACCGATCATTGAACAGGCGGTACAGCGTGCGATCGAGCACGGCGAACCTTTTGACCTGGAGCTGGAAATCATCACGGCGAAGGGCAATCGTCGCGCTGTCCATACCATTGGCAGGCATGATCCGGTGCGCGGCAAGATCGTCGGCTTTTTTCAGGACATCACCGAGCGCAAGCGCGCCGCTCTCCAATTGGCTGAAAGCGAGTCCCAGCGTCAGGCCGAAATGAGCGCCGCCCTTGCATTCAAGAGCCAGGCGGCACAGGACGCTTTGAGCTTGATGGAAGATGCTCTTGCCGCCAAAAGACAGGTTGAGGAGAGCGCAGTGGCATTGCGCAAGTTGTCACTCGCCGTGGAGCAGAGCCCGGAGAGCATCGTTATCGCCAATCTTGCGGCTGAAATCGAGTACGTCAACGACGCATTCGTGAAAATAACCGGCTACACCCGCGAGGAGTTGATCGGCAAAAATCCTCGTGTTCTGCAATCAGGCCAGACGCCACCAGAAACCTACACCGTGATGTGGGCCGCCCTGACGCAGGGGCAGCCATGGAAGGGCGAACTCATCAATCGAAAGAAGGACGGCACTGAATACGTCGAGTTCGCCATCATCACGCCGCTGCGTCAGCCCGACGGATCGATCAGTCACTATGTGGCGGTGAAGGATGACATCACCGAGAAGAAGCGCCTGGGGCTTGAACTGGACAAGTACCGCCATCGCCTGGAGGACTTGGTGGTGCTGCGCACTGAGGAACTGACAGAAGCACGGCAGCAGGCCGAGGCCGCCAACATCGCCAAGAGCAGCTTCCTGGCCAACATGAGCCACGAAATCCGGACACCGATGAATGCCATCATTGGTCTCACCCACATGATGCAACGCGCGGGGGCCACACCCGAGCAGTCGGACCGGCTGACAAAAATCGACAACGCGAGTCGGCACCTGTTGTCGATCATCAACGACATCCTTGATCTATCCAAGATCGAAGCTGGCAAGCTGGAGCTCGACACCTCCGACTTCAACCTTAAGGCCGTTCTCGACAATGTCGCATCCATCATTTCCGCGGCAGCGCGCGAGAAAGGTCTGGTGCTCGAAATCGATCGCGACGCGGTTCCGGCCTGGCTGCGCGGCGACCAGGTGCGGCTACGTCAAGCTTTGCTCAATTGTGCTGGCAACGCCGTCAAGTTCACTGAAAACGGTTGCATCAAGTTGAGCGCCAAGCTCCTGGAAGATACAGGTGAAGACCTGCTGGTGCGGTTCTCGGTCGCGGACACCGGCATCGGTATCACCCCGGAGGTTAAACGGCGACTATTCCAGACTTTCGAGCAGGCGGATGTCAAGACCTCACGCAAGTACGGTGGCACCGGCCTGGGGCTTGCCATCACCAAACAATTGGCGCAGATGATGGGCGGCGAAGTCGGCGTTGACAGCACGCCGGGAGTGGGCAGCACCTTCTGGTTTACTGTCCGCCTGCAACGCGGCCACGGCGTCATGCCCAGCGAATCGGTTCAGGGCATGGCCAACGCAGAAACGCAACTGCGTCAGCGACATCACGACCAGCGGCTCTTGCTTGCTGAGGACAACCCCATTAACTGCGAAGTGGCGCTGGAGCTGCTGCACGGCGTGGGCCTGGCCGTGGATACGGCGGTGGACGGCCGCCAAGCGTTGGCCAAAGCAGCCGCCCACCAATACGACCTGATCCTGATGGACATGCAGATGCCAGACATGGATGGCCTGGAAGCCACCCGCGCCATTCGCGCCTTGCCGGGTTGGGAAGCCAGGCCGATCCTGGCGATGACGGCCAATGCCTTTGACGAAGACCGCCAAGCCTGCAAGGATGCCGGGATGAATGACTTCATCATCAAGCCGGTCGAGCCCGATGTGCTCTTCGCCACCCTGCTGAAGTGGTTGCCAGAAGGGCAAGAGAGTGAACCCGCCGATGACGCGACCGTCGCGCCGCCCACTTCGCCACAGCCTCTGAGCGCGTTGCCGCGTCCCTTGGCTGAATTTGCCGGTCTCGACACCGACCGCGGACTGCGGGTCCTGAATGGAAATGTGAGTGCCTATGTTGCCCTGTTGCGCCAATTTACGGACAGCCACCGCGAAGATGCGCAGTACCTGCAGAGCGCCCTTGCAGCGGGGCATACCGAAGCTGCCAAGCAAAAAACACACGCACTCAAAGGAGTCGCAGCCAACCTGGGCGCTACCGCCCTGCAGGCAGCCGCGGTGGCGCTGGAAGATGGCCTGCGTACCAATGAGGCAAACAAGCTGCCGGACCTGCTGGCGACCTTGCAAACAGAACAAACTGCCCTGGATGCGGTTCTTGCGCAGTTGCCCGAGACAGCCGCTGGCGGTCCGCTAGCACCTGATCCCGGTCGGGCGCGGCAGCAACTTGAGGAACTGTTGCCACTGCTGGCCAGGGACGATACCGAGGCTGGCGAATTATTTGAGAGCTGCCGCCAACTCTTGCTGGCAACGCACGGGTCAACGGCGATGAAACTGGGACGACAAGTGACGGAGTTCGACTATCCCGCCGCGCTGGCAACTGTTCGCGGCCTGCTGGGGCAGGCACCAGGCGATCCTGACCACGTGCCAACTTACCAAAATTCGGCAATCAATAATGAGCCTGAAATTGATCGGTAATTTCACGTCGATCCCTTTGACGGCTTTGGAGCAGCCACAGGGAGTTCGGCAGATATTGCCCGAGTAAACAAACAGGACCGAAAAGGTTTTCCTGCCCGAGGCTGATGAATTTTCACATACGGCTACGGAGCCTGATCTAAATCGGCTTGTGAGGTTCGCATGAACGCCATGCTGCTTTCCACAGGCGCTTGCAGCCAGTCCTGATAACGCTCAGGCGGCAGGATAACCACCATGCGTTTTTCATCGGCCGGCTTGTGAAACAGCCGCATCAAGGGATGATCATCGGCATTGATGGTCAGCATGGTGTAGCTGTGAACGAGCTCACCCTTGGGTGACTTCCAGCGCGACCAAAGTCCGGCAATCCCCATCGGCTCACCGTCTGCCCGGGCAATCCGGGTCGGCACCGCCTTGCCGCTGCGCCAATCTGGCTCAAAAATGGCGTCAGCCGGGATGATGCAATGCTGGCCATGCTTCCAGGCATCGCGAAAGCTGGGCTTGCTGGCCACTGTTTCGCTCCGGGCGTTGTAGGTGTGCCGGGTGATCTTGGTGTCCTGTGACCAGTGCGGCACCAGGCCAAACAAGCCGTTGAGTGCTTCCCGATCTGGCACCGCCTCGTCACCTACATCAATATTTGGATGGCGTCGGATGAAGCTGCCCAGATAGCCTGGCCAAAGATCGTGCTTACCCAGATCGGCGGGTGGCTCGACACCGAAGTGGCGCCGGAGGCGTTCGCGTTCCTTGATTGCTTGGTAATGGCTGCACATTCGCGCATGGTAGCGGTGATTTCTTGGGCCTGTCGGTCTTGCACGAGACAACTTGTCACCATCCCCGGTGACTCAATCTGTGGATAACTTGTTGAACAACTCTTGAAGGCCGCGCCGGTGCTGGGT
>JAABQE010000271.1 GCA_011391655.1 Hydrogenophilales bacterium | reverse complement strand
AATGCCCGGGGCAATGCCAGGAATACGAGCCGTCAGCGGCGTAGTGGGTTAGTGCGCGAAAGAATGGCGGCACCAGCGAATCGAGATAGGTGCGCGCCTCACGCAGGATGTATCGCGCGAGAAACTCCGGCGTGTCTTCCAGCATGTGAATGAAGCCGTTGAGTTCGCGCAGGATATCGTTCGGGATGTGACGCGCGGTGCGGGTTTCGCCATGCAGAAAAATCGGGATTTCGGCATTGCGAAAGCGCACTTCTTCGACAAACCCACGCAGCTTTTGCAGCGCTGCTTGCGCATCCTCTGCACTCCCCGCAAGTTCCTCATCGTCAATCGATAGCACAAAGGCCGAGGCGCGTGCCTGCTGCTGCGCGAACGACGTCAGGTCGCCGTAATTGGTAACCCCGAGTACTTCGATACCTTCTTTTTCAATGGCATCAGCCAGCGCACGAATGCCCAAACCCGACGCATTCTCGGAGCGAAAATCTTCGTCAATGATGACAACGGGAAAACGAAAGCGCATGGCGTAACCTTTGGAAGGCCGTGAGAAAAACGCGGATTGTACGACCTGGAGGTTACATCTTGGCCAGCGTCAGATTTTGGGGAGGGTGACGCCCGTCTGGCCTTGATATTTGCCGCCACGATCCTTGTACGAAGTTTCACACACCTCGTCAGACTCGAGGAACAGCATTTGCGCCACGCCCTCGTTGGCGTAGATGCGCGCGGGTAGCGGCGTGGTGTTGGAAAATTCCAGTGTCACGTGGCCTTCCCACTCTGGTTCAAGCGGCGTCACGTTGACGATGATGCCGCAACGCGCATAGGTGCTCTTGCCCAGACAAATCGTCAACACACTGCGCGGAATGCGGAAATATTCCACCGTGCGCGCGAGCGCGAATGAATTCGGCGGAATGATGCAGGAATCCCCTTTGACCTCGACGAACGAATTCGGGTCAAACGCCTTGGGGTCAACGATCGTGCTATTGATGTTGGTGAACAGCTTGAACTCGTCCGCACAGCGCACGTCGTAGCCGTAACTGGACGTGCCGTACGAAACGATTGAGCGGCCGCCGACCGCTTTGACTTGACCGGGTTCAAATGGCTCGATCATGCCGTGATCCGTCGCCATGCGACGGATCCAGCGGTCAGACTTGATGCTCATCAGGTATTGGAAATGACAATGTTGGGGAACTTGGCGGAGTGGTCGACAGCGGTTTCGCCAATCTTCACGGCCACGCGGCGCGCGATCTGCTTGTAGATTTCAGTCACGCGGCCATCCGGGTCAGACACCACCGACGGCCTGCCGGAATCGGTGTCGGCACGGATCGCGCCGTCGAGCGGCAACGCGCCGAGGAACTCCACGCTGTAGTCCTTGCACATGCGCTCGCCGCCGCCTTCGCCGAAGATGCGCTCTTCATTGCCGCATTTGGAGCAAATGTGCAGGCTCATGTTTTCCACCACGCCAATGATCGGAATGCCGACTTTCTCAAACATCTTCAGACCCTTGCGCGCGTCGATCAACGCGATGTCCTGCGGCGTGGTGACGATCACCGCGCCCGTTACCGGCACGCGCTGCGCCAGCGTCAACTGGATGTCGCCGGTACCGGGCGGCAGGTCAACCACCAGATAATCGAGGTCGGTCCAGTTGGTGTTGTTCAGCAACTGTTCCAGCGCCTGGGTAACCATCGGGCCACGCCATACCATCGGGGTTTCGACGTCGATCAGGAAGCCGATCGACATGGCCTGAATGCCATGGCCGATCAGCGGATCGAGATTTTTACCGTCGGCCGACTCAGGCTTGTCGGTAATGCCGAGCATGGTCGGCTGCGACGGGCCATAAATATCGGCGTCCAGCATACCGACGCGCGCACCTTCAGCGGACAGTGCCAGCGCCAGATTGACGGCGGTGGTTGATTTGCCGACGCCGCCTTTGCCTGATGCCACGGCAATGATGTTTTTCACGCCGGGGATCAGCTTCACACCGCGCTGCACGCTGTGTGACACGACTTTAAAGCTGACATTGGCTGTCACGCCGGTCACGCCGTCGATGGCCTTGATGCCGTCTTCGACTTGCTGCTTGATGCTGGCCAGCTGGCTCTGCGCGGGGTAGCTCAGCAGGATGTCGAGCGAAACTGCGCCGCCATCGATCTTGATGTTGCGAGCCGACTTGGTCGAGACGTAATCTTTGTGGGTATTGGGATCAATCAAGGCTTGCAGTGCGGTTTGCACCTGAAGTTCGGAAACGGCCATATTTGCTCCAGCAGGTTTATACGTAATCGGTTATTTTAACGAATTACGCTGAATTAGGTACGACTCAATTTTACTTGTACGCAGAAAATACGCGGGATTCCCTGTCGTTTACAGGGACATTCACGGCTTTTACTTACCATCAAACGTGAGTTCAGTGAGGTTCGGCGTAATGCGCGACCAGCACTGCCTCGGGCACACTCAAGCGGATCGCCGCGACCAGTTCACTGATTGCTCCCTGCCGGGGACGCAGCGACACCCACAACAGATTCAATTTCAGATTGAGGTCGGCAAACACCACATCCTGATGCAACGCCAGAATGGCCTGAATGCCACGCGACGTGCGTTCAATTTCGTGAGGCGGCCGGCTACGCAAACGCGGAATCAGCATCATGAAGTCGGTGAGCCGCTGCCCCGCGCTGTCATGCGTGGGCGCGACCTGCCACAGCGGCAATCCGGGCTGGACCTCCGAATTGATCGTCAGCGTAGTTGAAGCATAAAGACATATCTTCATCACGCCTCCGCAATCCAGTTTCAGGGCTCTAGTTGCAAATCCAGCGCCACGCCACGACGATCACACTGACGACGTGAATGTTGCCGCAAACAACGCACATCCTTGTGCAGATAGCGCTCCAACTCTTCAAGCGCGAGACGATAAACCTCACGCTTGAAGTCGACGACTGCATCCGTTGGAACCCAGTACTCGTTCCAGCGCCAGGCATCGAATTCCGGGTGACTGCTGGCCCGCAACGCGACATCGCAATCTCGGCCAGTCAACCGCAACAGAAACCATATCTGCTTCTGGCCGCGGTACAGCCCACGGTTATCACGCCGCGTCCAGTGCGTCGGCACATCGTAACGCAACCATTCACGCGTACGCCCCAAAATACGTACATGCTCGGGCAGCAGCCCGACTTCTTCCTGCAACTCCCGGAACATGGCCTGTTCCGGCGTTTCTCCAGCGTTGATGCCGCCCTGGGGAAACTGCCAGGCGTGCTGATTAATGCGCTTGCCCCAGAAAACCTGGTTGTTCGCATTGCACAAGACAATGCCTACGTTCGGGCGGTAACCTTCTCGGTCGATCATGGCCGCCACCATCAGTAAAGTTTGATTACCTGCATTCTTTCACACCCGCCGGAAATTGCAAACCGGACGCAGCATGAAATATGCTGTTACTAATTGTTTTTATTGAATTTAATTCAAAATGTGGTTTTATTTATCGGTGCTTGTAGCCAGCGCTTGGGAAGCGGCTGTTACGGGTAGTCAAATCGCAACCGCAGCGGGTCTCAATCAATCAGCGGCGCAATCCCCGCTGCCCACTGAAAGTCCCGCGCAAAGCCACGCAAATCCAGGCCATAACGCGTTGACAGTTCGGCCAGCCGTGGCTTGATCGCGTCAAGTCGTTCCATTGCGCCCGGTTCGGCAAAGGCAAACACGATAATGTTGGTCTTGTTCTGCACCGAGAGCCAGCCCACCTCGCCGTCGAAGGCCCGCGTCAGGCGCGCGAAATACTCGGCAAAGTCGCCGTCACGCCCCCACAAATTAACCACCAGCACACCTCCCGGCCGCAATGCGCGACGGCAGGCGGCATAAAACGTCTGCGTTGCCAGCGCTTCCACCTGGTTCCCCGAATCGAATCCATCGAGCAAAATGATATCGGCACAGCCGGCATGCTGGCGCATGTAGAGCGCACCATCCGTCTCAACCACGGTCAGCGTCTCATCGTCTGGCGGCAGTTCGAAATGCGCGCGCGCGGCGGCAATCACTCGCGGGTCGATTTCCACCGCCGTAATGCAACTCTGCGGGCGCTGCTTGCGGATGAACTTGGCGAGCGAGCCACCGCCGAGGCCGATCATCAATACATCCTGAGGCATCGGATTGAACATCAAAAAACCCATCATCGCGCGGGTATAGGCCAGTTCCAGATCCCACGGCCGGGTGATCCGCATCGCGCTCTGGATCGCGCGGCTGCCCAGATGCAGCACGCGCATGCCGCGTTCCTCGGTCACTTCCAGCCCGGCGTCGTCTGCCCGGCGTTTGCCTATCTTCAAGCGCATTGCTGTTCCGTCCCAAAATCGAGCGCGGAAGATTACACGTCCGCGCGGTAAAATGCCGCCTTTCGTTTTTTGCCCCGCTTTCACCATGCGCGCCAGCCAGTTCTTCATTTCCACCACCAAGGAAGCCCCCTCCGACGCCGAACTGATCAGCCACAAGCTGATGCTGCGCGCCGGGCTCATCAAGCGTCTGGGATCGGGCTTGTATACCTGGATGCCGCTGGGCCTGCGCGTGCTGCGCCGGGTTGAGGCCGTGGTACGCGAGGAAATGAACCGCGCCGGTGCCATCGAACTCCTGATGCCGGCGGTGCAACCCGCCGAACTGTGGCAGGAAACCGGGCGGTGGGCGGTGTTCGGCCCGCAAATGCTCAAGATCCAGGATCGCCATCAGCGCGATTTCTGTTTTGGCCCCACCCACGAGGAAGTCATCACCGACGTCGCGCGCCGCGAGATCAAGAGCTACCGGCAATTGCCGGTCAGCTTCTACCAGATCCAGATGAAGTTCCGCGATGAAATCCGTCCGCGCTTCGGCGTCATGCGCGCTCGCGAGTTTTTGATGAAGGACGCGTATTCCTTCCACGCCAGCCACGACAGTCTGGTCAACACCTATCAAACCATGTACGCCGCCTACACCCGCGTGTTCACCCGGCTCGGGCTGACTTTCCGCGCGGTGGCGGCCGACACCGGCGCCATCGGCGGCTCCGGCTCGCATGAGTTCCACGTGCTGGCCGATTCCGGCGAAGACCTGATCGCCTATTGCCCGGATTCCGATTACGCCGCCAACGTCGAACTCGCCGAAGCGCTCGCGCCCGCCGCGCCGCGTGCCGCGCCTCAGGAAACCCTGCGCGACGTCGACACGCCGAAGCAGACCACCTGCGAAGACGTTGCCGCGTTGCTCAACATCTCGCTTGCCCAAACCGTCAAGCTCATCGCCATCATGGCAAGCGAAAAAATGGTGGTCGTGCTACTGCGCGGCGACCACATGCTGAACGAAGTCAAACTCGGCAAGCTGGAAGGGATGGCGGACTTCCGGCTCGCGAACGAAGCCGAAATCCGCGCGGCCTTCAATTGCCCACCCGGTTTTCTGGGGCCAGTCGGGCTCGACCGCGCCCAGATTCGCGTGATCGCGGATCGCACGGTTGCCGCAATGAGCGATTTCGTCTGCGGCGCGAACAAGCCAAAATTCCATCTGGCCGGGGTCAATTTCGGGCGCGACCTACCGGAACCGGACTTTGTGGCCGATATACGTAATGTTGTCTCCGGCGACCCCAGCCCCGACGGCAAAGGCTCGCTGCAACTGTGCCGCGGCATCGAGGTGGGGCATGTGTTCCAGCTCGGCAACAAGTATTCGCTGGCGATGAACGCCACCTATCTGGATGAGACGGGCAAGTCGCAAGCAATGGAAATGGGCTGCTACGGCATTGGCGTGTCGCGCATCGTGGCCTCGGCCATCGAGCAGCACCACGACGACAAGGGCATAATCTGGCCGGCGAGCATGGCACCGTTCTTGCTGGTGATTGTGGCAATCGGCTACGGCAAGAGCGACATGGTTAAAACGGCCGCCGATAGCTTATATGCTGAACTCACGGCTGCCGGACTGGATGTGCTGCTGGACGACCGGGACGATCGTCCTGGCGTGATGTTCGCTGATGCCGAATTGATTGGTATCCCGCACCGCGTCACCGTGGGCGAGCGCGGCTTGAAAGACGGCTTGATCGAATATCAGCCTCGACGTGCTATACAAAATGAAACCGGCGACGCGCAAAAAATCGCGCTGATCGAAGCGAAGGAATTTTTGACAGGATTGTTAGAACGCTGACATGAAAAAAACCACGCACACAGGTCTGCTGATCGCCACGCTACTGCTCAGCCATCCCGCCCACGCGGGTGGCCAGCGCGAAGAGGCGCTATCGGCCAATGTGCGCTCGTCGCTGCAGCGGGGACTGGCCGATACCGCAGTAACCCGCACCGCATTCAGCAACCCGGCCGATGAAACCGCCTGGCTGAAAGACATGTCACGCCGGCTGGCCAAACGCATGCCGAATGAAGCCGAACGGCTCGAATTCCTCACCACCCTGCACTGGGAAGCCTCGCGCGCCGGCGTCGATCCCCAACTGCTGCTAGGGCTGATTCAAGTGGAAAGTGGTTTCAAAAAATATGCGGTTTCGCCGGTTGGCGCGCGCGGCTTCACCCAGGTGATGCCCTTCTGGGTCAAGGCGATCGGCAATCCCGACCACAACCTGTTCCAGTTGCGCACCAACTTGCGCTATGGCGCGCTGATCCTGCGCCATTACATCGACATCGAACGCGGTGACTACTACCGCGCGCTCGGACGTTTCAATGGCAGCCTGGGGCGTCCGGAATATCCCACCCTCGTGGTGGGTGCATGGAAACGCCACTGGGATTACCTCCCCATCACCCGCTCGGCCAACAATCCCTCCGCGCCGCGCAGTTAAAACCGGCCGGCCCGCACCGGGTCACGAATCTGCTCGCCCCCCGCACCAAACAACTGAACCGCGCCCGCCTGTCGACTTTTCAACTTTTTGCCATCG
>JAABQE010000270.1 GCA_011391655.1 Hydrogenophilales bacterium | reverse complement strand
GAACATCTGGCGGTGGCTTGCCGCCATGACCTGTTCAATGGTGACGCGCGCGACTTCGTCGGCGCTGAACTGGCTGGTGTCGCCACCGCGCCAGGCACCGAGTTGAACGCGTGCCGCGTCGAGTTCGCCCGCTCGCAACTGTTTGGCAATACGTTCAGCGTCGTCACTAAAATATTTGAAGCCGAGCGTGAAATACAGCACTGCCACATTCCATACCCAGCCCAGGAACGGGCTGACTCCGCCAAGCAGGCGATCGATCAGCCACACGCCGAGCAACAGCGGCACCACCGCCAGCCCCCAGGCAATGGCGCCATGGCTGTATGCGTTCGCGTTGAATTTGTGTTCCAGCCATTGAGTGAAGCGCGCGTACTGCTGGTAATGCGGCAACGGCTGCCGCAGCGGGCGCAGATGCTCAAGGGCGACAGCGGCAAGGACAGAAAAAAATGCCATCTTGATTAACGGTTCATTTCCAGCGTGAAGTGTCCCACCCGATTGCTCTGGCCCGCTGGGCGGTACAGTTCGACCATCGGCATAGTGAGGATTTTCCCTTGCGGCTCCAGCGTATCGGCCAGCGCCTGATAGGTTTTGGACGGCGCCAGCAACACGACCGCCTGCACCTGTGCAGCGTAAACCGGGCGACGCTCGATGCGGCCTTCCTTCAATCCTGCCGGGACCGCCGCCGTTTCGCTCAGGGTGTAACCCACCTGTGCCCGCACCTTGCCATTGGCCGCACGCGGGTCAGTCAGAATCAGATTGATCGTGTCGCCCGCCTCCACCTTGGCCAGGCTGAATTTATCCAGCACCGTGCGCTGGGACTTGCGCATATTGCTGATCGGGCCTTCGTAATCGGAATAGGCGTAACGATAAGGCCCCGCCTCGATTTCGCTCACGCTGACTGCGTTGAACCCGCCCCACCACCAGAACACCGCCAGCAGCGGCAATACGAATGCCAGCACAAACGCCGGCCACTGTTTTTTGAACACGCCTGAACTCCTGATTACAGATTTGAAGATATCACAGCATGACCCGCCGACGGTGGTAATCCAGGACGCATCCATATTAGTTCCCACTGATTATGCCCATGCTGTTTATAATGGCCGCCACCTGATTCCATCGAATGCATTAATAGCATCCATGCTGCGTTTTCTGTTTGCCCTGTTCTGCTGCGTCTGCGTTCCCGCCGCATGGGCCAACTTCATGGACGTCAACGTACCGATGAAAGTAGTGAAACTAGGCCCTCACAGCTATTTTGTGCAAGGCCAGTCTGACGCGGCATCGAGTGAAAACCAGGGTTTCATGTCCAACGCCGGATTTGTCGTCACGCGCGATGGCGTGGTGGTGTTCGATGCTCTGGCTTCGCCCCCTCTGGCTGAAAAACTGCTTGGCCTGATTCGCAAAACCACCTCACAACCGATCAAGCGCGTGATTGTCAGCCACTATCACGCTGACCATTTCTATGGCTTGCAGGTCTTCAAGGCGCAAGGTGCCGAAATTTGGGCACATCGCGCAGCCGAAGGCGCCACCCGTACCGAAGCGGCTGCCGAACGGTTTGCCCAGCGCAAGGAAGTGCTCTTCCCGTGGGTGGACGACACCACCCGCCTATTGGAGGCCGACCGCTTTCTTGATGGCGACACCGATTTTGAAATGGGGGGGCTTCACTTTGCGCTGCGCTACGTCGGCCCTGCGCATTCCAGTGAAGATATGGCGATGCTGGTAATAGAAGATCGCGTGCTATACGCAGGCGATCTGGTGTTTCGCGGTCGGGTGCCGTTTGTAGGGGATGCCGACAGCCGCGCCTGGATCACAGCACTCGACAAGTTGATTGCGCTCAAGCCCAAGGTGCTGGTGCCCGGCCACGGCGCACCTTCACGCACACCGCACGCCGACCTTGTTTTCACCCGTGACTACCTGCAGTTTTTGCGCAGCCAGATGGGTCAGGCCGCGCGCAATCTCATTCCCTTTGATGAAGCCTACGCGGCCATTGACTGGTCGAAGTACCGCAACATGCCGGCTTTTAATGAGGCCAACCGGGTCAACGCCTACAACCAGTACTTGCGATTTGAACAAGAGAGCGTGGAATAACACTATGCTCTGTTCACCCGAAGCCCTCCTGCAAAAAAACCAGGCTTTAACCGACACCTGGCAGCGCTATCTGGCAACACCCAACTTTGAAAACTTTGTTGAACTGGCCATATCGATCAACAGCCTGACCGAGTTTCTGATCGACAAGGGCGTCACGGCATTGCATCACGCCAGTCACCAACTGGAGCAGGTGACGCTCACGCTGTTCAATCAGGATGTTGTGCACCCGCTGCCACAAACCGCTCTGGACGACTTGAATGAGCGCGTGCATGCCCTGGAACGCATGACCCAGGCCCATGCCCACACCAGCCTTGACGCCCTGCCGCGTGACCCCGTATTCATCGCACCGCCAAACATGCGCAGCGGCCATGCCTGGCTGATCGGGGACAACCACGCAAACTGGACAGACCTGCTGACGCAACTGGGTTATTTCGGCATGTCGACCGAGTTCATCACCTGGGATCAGCCCATGGCGGACAGCGCGGATGGCTCCCCCTTGCTGCTGCTCGATATGAGCTGCCTGCCCGAGGCCGAGTGGCGTGACCGTATTCAGGCGCTGCGGCAACGCTTTGCAATGGGACAGCTGATTTGTCTCGAGGTGGCGTCCGATTTCGATCAGTTGCAACTGGCGCTGCGAAGCGGTTGCGATAGCTGCCTGCTGAAAGACACCCCTACGCACGCCATCGTCGAACACATCATGGAGTTGAACGAGCGGCATGATCAGGAGGCCTCCCGCGTGCTGATCGTGGAAGACTCCAAAACGGCCGGCCATTTCATCCACCGCACCCTGGCGGAAATCCAGATCGAGTCCCACATCGTCAACGATCCACGGCAGACCCTGAGCGCACTCAAGCAATTCAATCCGGATTTGATCCTGATGGACATGTACATGCCCAATTGCACGGGCGTCGAGGTCGCACGCATCATTCGCCAGCACAGCGAATTCCTCAGCATCCCGATCGTCTACCTGTCAGGTGAAACCAACGTTGCCCTGCAGGTCGACGCCATGCGCCTGGGCGGAGATCACTTCCTCACCAAACCGTTCAATCCGGTTTTCCTCAACACCATCGTCAAGAGCAAAATCGAGCGCTATCGTGCGCTGCGCCGTTCGATGTACCACGACAGCCTGACCGGCCTGCTCAACCACTCCAGCGGCAAGAACATGCTGGAAATGGTGCTATCCGGCGTGGTGCATGAAGGCGGATTCCTGTCGGTGGTAATGCTGGATATCGATCATTTCAAACAGGTGAACGACAGCTATGGTCACCCGATTGGTGACCAGGTCATCCGCAGCCTGTCCTGGCTGCTCAAGCAGCGCCTGCGCAAGCACGACATGATCTGCCGCTACGGCGGCGAGGAATTCCTGATTGGCCTGCCGCACACCGATTCCGAGCAGGCGTTTGCCATCATGGAGCGCATTCGCCATGACTTCTCACAAATCCATCACCCGCATGGCGACGCCTATTTCTTGACCACCATCAGCGCGGGCATCGCCACCTATCCCCTCGTTCAAACCGGCGATGCGCTGATCAAGACCGCCGATTCAGCGCTCTATGAAGCCAAGCACGGCGGCCGCAATCGCATTCACATCAGCGACCATTAAAACAATGCGCCTGTGATCAGTTTCAGGCCGATCAGTATCGTCACGACTTCAAACGCCCGCTTGATCCACAGGTTGCCTTTCATGATCGCCAGGTGGCTGCCCAGATAGCCACCGATGATTGAACCCGCCAACAGCGCGGGCATCCAGCTCCACTCCACGGTACCGATTACGCCGAGCACCAGCGCGCCGGTGCCGTTCCACACCAGTCCGCACAGGATGAGCGTGTAGGCCACCGCGCGGGTGTAATCGAGACCGAAATACCGGATCAGCCAAATGGTGAGAAAGAGTCCTGTGCCGCTGGTGATCGAGCCATTGAGAAAGCCGACGACAAACAGCCCGGCCATGCCGCCGACCAGCGCCCTGCCCTCCCGGTTTTGGGGGGCATGGTCCATGCCGAGTTTCGGCTTGAATACCGAATACAGCCCCAGTCCCAGGGTGAGCACACCCAGCGCCAGCGTAGCCGCGCGTTCGGGAATGTGCAGGATGGTGAGCGCACCGAGCACGACACCCGGCAGTCCGGCACCCAGAATGATCAGCGAGAAGCGGCGTTCGAGATGCGATTCCTTCAGATGCCGCAGCGTCGCCCCCAGCCCGAGTGCCACACTGGCCACCTTGTGGGTCGCCAGCGCCACCCCGAACGGCAGCCCCAGAAAAATCAGCATGGGAAACTGGATCAGCCCGGCGCCGCCGCCGGACAAAGCCGAAAAGAAATTCGCTGCCAGCGAAGCAGCGAACAGGATCAGCTGGTCGAACACGCTGACGCTCAGGTAATGCCAATCTCGGCGGGCAGCCTGGTGTACACCAGTTGCAAACCTGCTTCGGTGATCATCTTCAGCAGTTGATCGGCCACTGCTGTCTCGACAAAAAATTCCACCACCACTGGCAGCTCGCCCGCCAGCTCGAAAAACCCGGCGTCATGCCGACGATGACGGCCAAACCCGGCCAGCGCCAGAAAAGCCGAGCCGCCCGTAATCCCCAGCCCCTGCGCTGAATCAAGCAGCCATTCGTAAGTCGGCTTGCCATGATGGCGGCTGGATTCGGTGACGAAGATTTGCAGGCACACGACGTTCATTTGAGTAACCTCATGCTGTAGAAGCCCAGCCCGGTCGCGAGGAAAGAACCGGCCATGTGGGCTAGGGCGATCAGGCCGCCGGTCAGCCACAGGCCGCGCATCAGCGCAGTAACGACCTCAGCGGAAAAGGTGGAGAAGGTAGTGAGCCCGCCGAGCAGGCCGGTAATCAGAAACAGCCGCAGTTCAGGCGGCAAACCAGGATGCTCGGCAAACCAGGCGATGATCAGCCCAATGAAATACCCACCGACCAGGTTGGCCGCCAGCGTGCCGAGCGGCATCGCGGGAAAAACCGGGTTGAGCCACAGCCCCAGTGCCCAGCGCAACCAGGCACCGAGCGCCGCACCGATGCCCACGGCAATGAAAGCAGTCAGGCTCACGAATTTACAGCAGCGCGTCCTGAATGATCTCGGTCAGCAGCTTTTCGATATCGTCGAACGCCTTCTGCAGCGCCGGATTTCCGGTCGGGCCGGGTTTGCGGTAGGACAGATAGATCGTGGGATCGTCGGGCATCGCGTACACCGAGATGATGTAGGGGCACATGACGATGGCATGCGGGTCGGCTTCCATCATCGTGCGCGACAACGTCGCGCTGCAGAACTCGAACTGCTCGCCGTGGGTGAAAACCTGCCTGCTCGCGCCCAGGTCCTTGCCGGTGCGTTCCAGCATGCCGGCGATCAGATTGGTATGGTTGATCTTCAGACCCTTGCCTTCGATCGCGGATTCCAGCGAATCGCGCACGTACTGGAAATCGCCCTGAGTCTTGAACTGGACGGAATGCGCGTCAGCCGCCAGCGCAGGCAAGGACAGGCAAAACAGGGCGCAAACAGCGAGCACTTTTTTCATGGTGAGTTTCTGCAGGCGAGAGTCCCGATTTTCAGCCATTTACGCGCAAGCACGCAAGCTTCGTTTGTTACACTCGGACGATGGATTCCAGACTCAAGGCCGATGGCCGCTTTTGGCTCACGCTCAACGGCAAAAACTTTCTCGGCCGCGGCCGCGTCGAACTGTTGCAGCGCATACGCGAAACCGGCTCCATTTCAAAAGCCGCCAAGGCCATGAAGATGAGCTACAAGGCCGCATGGGATGCGGTGGATGCCATGAACAGCGCCTGGCAATCGCCGTTGGTGGATAGCGGCCCCGCAGGCAGCCGTTTGACCGAGGATGCCGAGCAGCTGATTGCCGCGTTTCAGCAAGCTGAAGCGCAGCACACCGCATTCATGCAGACGGTGGCCGCGAGCCTGCCCGCCGGACTGTCGGGCAATCAGGGCCGGGCTTGATAAAAAGTCAGCAGCGCAGCGGTTTTGGCGACCGCCGGTTTGAGTTTTCCCACCACATGCATTTCGCACGGCTTGCAATCAAAGCGCAGCGTCAGCTTTTCGCTGCCGTTGATCAGCATCAGCGGCTCTGCGCGCACCGTGCCCTGCACGCCGGTCACGCCCTTGGCCTGTTTGGGGCACAGGCTCAGCGAATAGCGCACGCAGTGTTTGGTGATCATCAGTGAAACTTCGCCGGTTTCCTCGTGGCTTTCATACGCGGCGGCGATGACCTTGACGCCGTGCTTCGCATAGAAATCGCGCGCCTTGTGGTTGTAGACGTTGGCGAGATAACTCAGGGTGTCTTCCGGGTAGATGGCAGGCGGTTCGACTGCCTGCGCGCGCGCTGGCCGCACGTAAGCGGCGGCGCGTTCGGCATCCAGCGCGGCGATGGCATCGCGGCGCAAGGCATTGATGAACGATGCGGGCACGAACCACGGCTGCGACAGTTCCAGCGCGATGCCCCTGACTGCATAGGCGGTGGCGCCAAGCTTGCCGAGATGCTCGTTCAGCGTGGCCTCCGCCTTGGCGGCGTCGTTGGCGGGTTCCTTCGCGTGATCCGCGGCGACGCTGACGCTGTTACCGTCTTCGTCGGCCAGCGTCAACGCAAACCCGGCTGCGGTTTCTTCCAGCCGCAGCCATACGCCGATGCGGCGCTCACTGGAGGCCTTGTCCAGCATGCGCACCCAGTTCATGTCACGGTTGCGATTGAGCAGCGTGCCGGCGCGCAAATCCTTGAAGCCCGCGATCGGGTCTTTCGGGAACACGCGCCACTTGCCCTC
>JAABQE010000269.1 GCA_011391655.1 Hydrogenophilales bacterium | reverse complement strand
GAAATTCAGTGAATTGGTGAAACGCGCGCGGCAGGAAGGTCCGAAGGACATCACGGTGCGCGGCGAGCCGGTGGCGGTGATGCTTTCACGTGAGGACTATCAGCGTCTAACCCAGCCCAAGCCGAGTCTGGTTGCGTTTTTGCGGCAGTCGCCACTCGCAGGCGTTGAGGCGGACTTTTCGCGTGAACAAACCCTTGCGCGTGAGATTGCGCTGTGAGCTATTTGCTCGATACCAATGTGATCTCGGAACTGGTGCGCCCGCGTCCCGACCAAGCCGTGTTGAGCTGGTTCGACAACACGCCCAACGAAGCGCTGTATCTAAGCGTGTTGACGCTGGGTGAAATCCGTAAAGGCGTTGAGCGTCTGCCCGATGCGCCACGCCGCGAGAAGCTGCGGCTGTGGCTGGAACACGATCTGCGCGACTGGTTCGGCGCGCGCATCCTGCCGGTGAATACCGCAGTGGCCGACCGCTGGGGACGGCTGCTCGCCGAAGCGGGACGCCCCGTGCCCAGCATCGACAGCCTGCTGGCCGCCACGGCGTTGCATCACGAATTGCGGCTGGTCAGCCGCAATTCAAAGGATTTTGTTTACCCCGGGCTGGAAGTAATCAACCCATGGGCAGCCGAAGCAAAATAACCTCGCTTATTCCTCATCCGCCGGAACCGTCAGCCGCCGTCTCTTCACCGCATCGGCCAGCATGCGCAACAAGGGAATGGTGTCGTCCCAGCCGATGCAGGCGTCGGTGATGGATTGCGCGTATTCCAGCGGCTGCCCCGGAATGAGATCCTGCCGTCCGGCATTCAAATGACTTTCGATCATCATGCCGATGATGCGGGTATCGCCGCCCGCCACCTGCGCGGCGACATCGGCGCCAACGTCGATCTGGCGCTGATACTGTTTGCTGGAATTGGCGTGGGAGAAGTCGATCATTACCTGCTGGCGCAAGCCTGCCGAGGCCAGTTCGGCGCAGGCGGCATTGACGCTGGCGGCATCGTAGTTCGGCGTTTTGCCGCCGCGCAAAATGACATGGGTGTCTTCGTTGCCGGAGGTGCTGAACACGCCAACGTGGCCCGATTTGGTGATGGAGATGAAGTGATGGCGCGCGGCCGCGGCCTTGATCGCGTCGACCGCAATCCGCAGGCTGCCATCGGTGCCGTTCTTGAAACCCACCGGGCACGACAGGCCGGACGCCAGCTGACGATGCGACTGCGATTCGGTGGTGCGCGCGCCAATCGCACCCCAGCCCACCAGGTCGGCGATGTATTGCGGCGAGATGAGGTCGAGGAATTCGGTCGCACAGGGCAGGCCGATTGCGTTGATGTCCAGCAACAGTTTGCGCGCCAGCCGCAGACCTTCGTTGATGTCGTGGCTCTCGTCCAGATGCGGGTCGTTGATGAGGCCTTTCCAGCCCACGGTGGTGCGGGGTTTTTCGAAATACACGCGCATGACGATGATCAGATCGTGGGCGAGTTCGTCGGCCAGCGGCTTCAGCTTTTTCGCATAATCGATCGCCGCGGCCGGATCGTGGATCGAGCAGGGTCCGACGATGATGAACAGCCGGTCATCCGCGCCGCGCAGCACGTCGTGAATGGCGCTACGCGCATGCGCGACGTGCGCCAGTACGGTTTCATTGGCGCGGAGTTCCCGCATGATCTGCATCGGGGCAAGCAGTTCGCCGCTTTGCTCGATGCGGGTATCGTCGGTGCGGATGGTCGTCATGGTGTGGCTCCTGGGTTTCTGCGGCGGCGTCTTAAACAAAAAACCGCCAGCGGGCTGGCGGTTTCGTTAAGGCGTTGCTGTTCATCTCAGCGCCTCCCGACCGCCTGCGGCGTGGGATAAAAGCGGCTAAAAAAGAACTTTGCGGCACGGATCATGCATGGCAGTCTACCAAAAGCGGCCGGATCCCGCCAAGCGCTTTTAAGTCAGCCGGCGGGAGTCATGCCGTATATAGTCACCGCCGCTGCGACGTTCGCTGAACAAGCGGGGCACATAAAAGGGAATAGTGTGGAAATGATGGCTAAGGCGTCAGACAATCAGCACGCCGCTCAGGATATGCGGCGCGACAAACGTTTTCAGGTTTCTCAGGCGGCCATCATCACCCAAGCCGGACAGACCGAAATCGCTTGCGAAATTCGCGACTTTTGCGTCGGCGGACTGTTCCTTAAATTCACCAATCCAGACGCGGCAATCACGGCGTTGGCCCAACGCGCCCATGCCGAAGTCGATATCGTCTTCACCTCGGTGTCGAATAACACCAGCACCAATTTTCAGGTGCCCGCGCAGCTCAAACGACTCAGCCCACTCGGCGTAGGCGTCGCCTTCATCCGCCCGCCGCTCGATGCGCTGCGCGCGCTGCAAAAGCTGCGGATGGCAAGTCACCGCCAGAAACTCGCCGCGCTGCCTACCTCGGAGGCGTTCCCGCACCTGCGTCAAGCCAGCACCACGCTGTTAAACGAAACCCTGTTGCAGGCACATGACCAGATGATGCAACTGCTGGGCGACAAACTCAGCGCAGCTGCCGTGCAGGCATCCGGCATTGCCGAACACAGCGCATTGTTGAGCGCGATGCACGACTTCAACCAGCACGCCACAGCCATGCAAACCCACTTTGTACAGCGGGTGATGGATACACTGAAGCAGACCCCGTCCACTCAGACCCAGATCAAATCAGGCGCCAACGATGGCGGCCTGGCACTGGTTGATGAACTGGATTTTGAAGACTGGCTCGCCACCTCGACCGAAGCCCAGAAGCTGGAAGAACAATTCCACGAGCAACTGGCCGAAATCGAACCGCGCATCGGCCAGCTGTTTGGCTTTGCCTGCGACCACAGCACCAATCCATTCGGGCCCGGCGTCATCGGCCATGCTTTCCGCAGCGCGTTGCAGGAGGTGCCGGTGTCGGCACGCGCGCGACAGGTGGCCTATGTCACATTACGCGACGTGCTGTCCGACCAGTTGGCGCCGTTATATGCCGAGCTGCTGGCGATGCTGCCGATTTCACAGGCCGAAACCCAACCGCAGCAACCCAACCCGACGCCATCACCCACCGCGGCCAGCCAGGCAGCGGCCGAACGCGCTGAAGACAACAACTTGCCGTCCGCATCCGCTGAAGCAGGCGCGCCCGGCACACCTCCGCCCAAAGGCACGCTCAGCCGCTTGACCAGTTCCTTGATGGATTTTTTCCAGGGCGGCCAGAACAACCGGGGCAACGCAGCACCGTCCGCCCCCTCACCTGCAGGCGCGCCCCAGTCGAGCCAGGGTGGCTTCGCGCAGCCTGCCGGATCGGGCAATCAAGCAATGCCGATGAATGCCCCCGGTGTGGCCCATTCGCCAGTGTTGCAGCGGCTGGCGGCGGCTGGCGCTTTGCCGCCTGCGGTCACGCACGAGATGCAACGCTCGGTTGACATGTTCGGCGCACTGTTCGACACCATGCACGCCGAAAAATCGGTCAGCGAAGGCATGCGGCCGTTTTTCCAGCAGCTTGAAACCAGCCTCATCAAGCTGGCAATGGCCGACCCGCAGTTTCTGAACTCGCCCAGTCATCCTGCGCACAAGGTATTGAACACGCTCGACCGCATCAGCATGGTGGCGGGCGACGACGGCAAAATCAGCGATGCGCGCCTGATGCGGCTGATGAGCCGCTGGACCGACCGCATCAACGCCGAAGCCGACAAAAATCCGGGCGTATTCGAAGAAGCGCGCACCCAGCTCGAACGCGTGGTCAAGCCACTGTTGAACGAGCGCGCCGCGCGCGTATTCCGCCTGCAGGAAATGTGTGAAGGCCGCCAGAACGCCGAGGTGGTCAAGCAACGTATCCTGCGCGAGCTGCTGGCGCAGCTGGACACCCATCCGGTGCCCAACGCCGTGATCGAATTGCTGAACGGCGGCTGGCGCAATGTGTTGTTCAGCGCAGAAATGCGCCACGGCATCGACAGCGATGAAGCACGCGAGGCGTGGCAGGTGTTGCGCCAGTTATGCGGCTGGCTGGACCCGGAACTCGCCGAGCCGCCGGCGCCCAACGATATCCAGGCCTTGCTGCAGCGTATCGACCACGCGCTGACCCAGATATGCGCCGACAAGTTTGCACAGGATCGCATCGTCGACCAACTCGCCACCGCACTGTTCGAGACCGACAAATCGCAACACCCGCACACCGCGATTGCCGCCCGCCTGATCGACGCCGCCAGCGAGCCGCTCAGCGAAGCGCAAGACAACCTGGCCGAGCGCCTGCGCGTCGGTGACTGGCTGCAATTCAAGTCGCTGGACGCCCCACTCAATTTGATCTGGATTGGAAACCAGCCGCCGGTGTACGTGTTTGCCAACTATCGCGGCATCAAAAAACTCGACCTCAAGCGGTCGGAGTTGCTGCAATCGCTGGAAGATGGCGATGCGCACTGGACTGAAGATCTAGAATTGCCGCTGATGGATCGCTCTTACAGCGCGATGATCCAGAAAATGCAACGCGACTTGTTGTGGCAGGCCTCGCACGATTCGGTCACCGGGCTGGCCAACCGCAAGAGCTTCTTCCGCGCGATCCGCCGCGCCTGGCTGCGCAGTCAGGAAACCGCTGGGGGCTATGCCATCGGCGTCATTCAGTTCGATATCAGCAACCCGGCTGGAGAGGCTGCGTCGAGCGACATCCGCACCCCCATCCTGCGCGAACTCTCTCAACTGCTGCCCACGCTGTTGCCGGCCGGCGCCCAACTGGCGCGCGCCGGCGAATCCGGTCTCGCATTCTGGATCGAGGCCGCCGATGGCGACACCGCCCAGGCGCAGGCCGAGACGCTGCTGGGTACGCTGACCGCTCACCCGCAGGAAATCAATGGCATACGCTACCGCGTGCAGATGGCGGCCGGCCTGATGTGGGCAAGCGACTGCCTCAGCCCGGAAACCTATTACGACAACGCCAACGCCGCAAGCGCCCGCGCGCGCGAATCCGGGCTGGCGGTGGTGCAGTACAGCAGCGAAGTCAATGACAGCGGCGTGCTGGCCCTGGCGCAATGGGCGCACGAGCTGACAGCAATCCTAGCCAACAATCAGCTCAGTCTCAACTGTCAGCCCGTGGTGGCCGCCACCGACGCCGCGCGCACCCCGCTGTATTACGAAGTGCTGCTGCACCCCACCGCGCATAGCGAACGCGCTATCGCCACCGGCGACCTGATCGACGTCGCCGCACGCCTGCAACGCATCACCGAGATCGACCGCTGGGTGGTGAAAACCGTGCTGCACTGGATGCGTGAGCACGCTGACACCGTGGCCTCGATTGGCGGCCTGTCGATCAACCTGTCCGGCCAATCGGCCACCAACCCCCTGTTCCTGAAGTTTTTGCTGGCTGAACTGGCGCATGGCGACATTCCAGGCAGCAAGCTCATTTTTGAAATCAGCGAGACCGATGCCGTCGATGGCCATGCCCAGACCCAGTTGTTCATGCGCCAACTCCAGCGCCACGGCTGCCGCTTCACCCTCGACGACTTTGGCATCGGCAGCAGCTCGTACACCAGCCTGAAAAGCATGAAGCTCGACTACCTGAAAATCGACCGCAACCTGGTGCGCGAAATCGGCACCAGCATGATCGACGAAGCGCTGGTGCGCTCCATTCTGGAAACCGGCAGCTTCCTCGGCATCAAGACCGTGGCAGGCTTCATCGAAGACCCCGACCTCTTCGGCACTCTGGTCGAAATGGGGGTCGATTGCGTGCAGGGCTATTTCATCGGCGCACCGCAACCACTGGACAGCCTGGAATAGCGATCTGGATGACCCATGTGGCCGGCGCGACGGGTGACGAACGTCATGGGGCGCTCGCAGCCTGTTTTGTTCTGTACGTGCGCCCCTTATTTCGGCGAGGCGACCGAACCGGCGTAGAACACTTCGCACGCCCCATCATTAAAGGGACGCATCACCTGCTCAAGCAACCTGGCCACCGGCCCGGTGAGGAATTTGAGGGTGTCCGGCTTGTCAACCACCGGTTTCCTGAAGGCACCATGGATGGTTTGCTGCACCTTGCTGCAGCCCCTGGCGTCGATCAACGCCACGGTCACGTCATCGAATCGCTCGTTGACGAAATCGAGCTTGCCATGGAGGGCAACCCGGTTCTCTTTCGTCGCCATGGCCACATCTCGCGACTGCGCAACGCCGCGCTTGACTGTCCAGTCTGAGACGAGCGTCGGGATGTCGCTGTGGCCCCCCGATCCATGCAGGACGCTCGCAAAGTTGTACCCCTTGGTGAGAACCAGGCCGGCAGGCCCGGCAAAGAAGAGCGCGCCCAGGTCCACGAGGTTGAAGTGCTGGCTGGACTCATACTGGGCAAACTCCTGATCGAGATCGCGGCCATTGAGGATGAGGTTCTTGCCACGCAGAGAGAGCTGCCCTTGCGCGGTCTGCCTCAGTGCATTCACGGTCTTTCCCTGCATCGACAGGTTCGCGCTGAAGTCCATCAAGCCCACCGCAAGTGTTTTCGGCGACAGGGGCTTGAGAAACGATTCGACGTGGAACTGTGAAAGGGAATAGCGGACGTGGTAAAGGGGAACGGCGCCCGTAAAGTCCGCCCGGATGCGCCCCACACCGTGCCCAGCGTAAACACGCATCGTAAGCGGCGTGAGATCGAAGACCCCGCGTTGTCCGGCAACCGAAAGCTTCAAACCGGATGCGACGTAGTCCTGTGTCCGGACCGCCCCGCAAGCGAGCTCCGCTGCGAAGGAAAGCTGCTTCATGACACCCGGGCGCCCCCTGCCAGCCAGCTGCAGGTGGCTTACGCCCAAACGGCAATTAGCGGCCTCGAATCCTGCCCCAGTTTGCTTGTCCGCGTAGCGAAACGTCCCGTCTGCAAAAGTTACTTTTTCCAGGTTCAAGTTGGGCAAGGATCCTCTGGCCGCCACCGGTTTCTCGAAGTTGAACCTGCCAT